>JANNFQ010000669.1:0-2461 GCA_031380045.1 Acidimicrobiaceae bacterium | reverse complement strand
GCCCAGCACCACCACATCGAACTGCTCGATCGCGCGAACCTCCTGTGACATCACTGCAAGAACCGATCGAGAGATGGGGCCAGCAACACGCACTCCAGATGGCCCGTACCGACATCGGCGGGGTCGTCGAGGTTGGTGCATCGGCCCCACGCCTCGGCGTAGTGATGCGGCTCGAGACGAACACCCTTGGGTTCGACAACCCCGATGCCACGGTCGATCTGCCACACCTCGCCCTCGGACACGAACTCGCCGCGGTACACACCGCGCCCAAGACCGTCGTCGTAGCCGCGGTGGTATCCCCCACCCTGCAGGTACACGGGATACGAGATCGGTTCGATGCGATACCGCTCGACACCGCCGTCGGCACGGGTGAGATGCACCTCGCCATCAGCCATGCGCGGCATCGGTCCCGAACCGTCGTCGCGCCAACGCATGCGATGCGTGACATCGACGTAGGCGAACGGCTGGCGAGGGTCGTCGTAGGGAAACATGCACTGGCTCTCGAACTTGGACCATGTGCCGTCGCCGCCCGGATGATGGAACTGCCAGAACAGCACCCGGTCGGGCATGCGGAAAACACACCACTGCCGCAGGCCGATGGTACGTGGCATTTCGAGGGCCGATGGAGTTGCGGGTGCCGGTGCGATCGCCGAGGACCGAGGTCCGCCGGTGGAGTTGCCGATGCCCCACGAGTGATCGCGTACACCGGTCCAGCCGTTCACGTCCACGCGCTGGCCGGCCACTTCGAACCAGCCGCTGACCAACGAGCACTGGTCGAAGTTCGAGCGGTCGCTCTGCACCCGCCCGTTGACGATGACGATCACACGATCTTCGTTGTAGGGCGGTGCCCACCCCGTCCACGTCAGGTCGAAGCTCTGGCCCCATTCGTTGGGCGCGCAGATGGTGCGCAGGGTGCGCAGGCCTTCGATGACCTGCACCGACAGCGGCCCGCATTCCAGGTCGTCGATGTTCGGTCGCAGCCGCCGCGACCACCGCATGTTGTGTTGCTGACCATCGGCCGACACACACACGAACGCGTCCAGCACATCGGTGTTGGGGTGCAGCCGAAAGCCCATGAACCAGGCGAACCGACCAGCGTCGTCGCCCATCGTGAAGTAGTACCCGTCGCTCCAATGTGGCGACCCGTCGGCGACCATGTCGAAGCTGCCGCCGATCTGGTGGCGCGGAAATTCGTCGAATCTGGTCAGCTGATGACGCATCGCCACCGGCTCACCGGCTCAGTCGGACGACATCGAGATTGCCCTCTGACCACACCACCACGAGACGACGGAACGAGATGCGCCACCCGTCGGGCGTGCGCACCAACTCGTCCTCGTACCGGCCGGCGATGACGTAGTGGGGTGTTCCCTCGGCCGCCAGGCGCACGTGCTGCGAGTGGAGATAGCACCGACACGTGGCGCGGTCGCCGTCGATCGCGACCATGTGATTCGTCACCGTGTGCTGTGTGGCATCCAACGGTTCGAGAGCGCGCGAGATGCGAGCGCGGATGGCATCGCGTCCCTCCAACAGCGACGAACGCAGTTCGGCGGTGGCATCGGGCAGGAACACTTGATCGAGCCCTGCCCATGTGCGCGAGTCGAGTGCCCAGCAGTACGCGTGGGTCACGTCGACGATCGCTTGCTGATCGGCGCTCATGACGCCAACATCCCGCCATCGACTGCCAGTGCATGACCGGTGGTGAACGACGAGGCGTCTGAACACAGCCACATCGCCGCATCGGCGATCTCGTCGGGCGTGCCGAAGCGCCCGAACCGGCTGAGCCGCGCCGCAACCTCTCCCGGGTCGCGCCCACGTCGTTCGATGGCCTCGCGCAGCATGGGTGTATCGATCGCCCCGGGGCAGATGGCATTGACCCGGATGCCCGACGATGCGTAGTCGAACGCGGCGCTGCGTGTCAGGCCCAGCACAGCGTGCTTGCTGGCCGTGTATGCAGGCTGGCTGGCCTGCGGACGGAACGAGTTGGTAGAGGCGATGTTCACGATGCTGCCGCGCCGGTCGCCGTCGTTGGCCTGCATCGCCCTGATCTGATACTTCATGCAGCGGAACACGCTCTGCACGTTCACAGCCATGATGCGCTCGAACACGTCGTCGGGGCAGTCGGCCAATGGCACCGTCTCGAGTTCGATTGCTGCTGCGTTGACGGCCGCATCGAGTCGGCCAAACCGGGCGACGGCCGTATCGATCAGACGGGACACCGTCGATTCATCGGTGAGGTCGCCGGCGATTCCGAGGATCGAACCGGCCTCGTGTTCAAGCTCGGCACCCTGTTCGAGCTCGGCGACCAGTGCATCGACCAGTTCCGTCGAACGATCGTTCACCACCAAACGTGCCCCCGCTGCGGCGAAGGTGCGGGCAATGGCCGCACCCATCCCGCCGGTCGCGCCGGTCACCACGCACACACGTCCTGCGATCGTCATCCGACGAACCTCCTTGCGCCTTC
>JANNFQ010000629.1:0-4770 GCA_031380045.1 Acidimicrobiaceae bacterium | reverse complement strand
CCGGTTCGGAGTGGTGGGCGCGAAGGTGCTCGTTGCCGAAATCCACGATGTCAAGGCCCACGCCGTGGTCGACGTGCTCGGCGACGCCGCCGCGTTCTTTCGGGTCGACGTGTCGCGCGAGGACGATGTCGAAGCGATGGTCGGCGAGGCGATCGCTCGTTGGGGACGTCTCGACATCATGTTCAACAACGCCGGCTTCGGCGGAGCGATCGGCCCGATCGAGACGATCACGACCGACGACTTCGACATCACCTTCGACGTCCTGGTGAAGGGTGTGTTCCTGGGGATCAAGCACGCCACACCGATCATGCGCGAACAGGGCTCGGGCTCGATCATCAACACGGCGTCGGTCGCTGGCCTGCAGGCCGGCTGGTCGCCGCACCTGTACAGCGTGGCGAAAGCAGCAGTCATCCACCTCACGAAGTCGGTGGCACTCGAGCTCGGCGAGTATGGCATCCGGTGCAACTGCATCTGCCCGGGCATCATCGCCACGCCGCTCGCGGCCGGTTTCGCCAAGGCGAGCGATGAGCAGCTCGTCGAGATGAAACGGCGACTCGGGCGGACGCAGGTCCTGGGCCGCATCGGTGATCCGGTCGACATCGCCAATGCTGCCGTGTGGTTGGCAAGCGACGAGTCGAGCTACGTCACCGGGCACGCGCAGGTGGTCGACGGCGGGGCGTTCGCCGGCAAGCCGTGGAGGAAACAGCACGAATCGATGACTGCGTCGCGACCCATCAAGCTGTATCGACCCGACGGTCGCTGAACCTTCTTCAGTCGGGAAGGATGATCCCGTCGGGACGTCACACTCGATCGGGCTTTGACGCTGAGCCGAAGTCGTTGCCGATCATCGATCGAGCGAGCGCGTGCACGGCGCTGTTCAACATCTTCGGCGTTTGAGTCGACTCGCCGGCCATGGAGGCGACAAAGGATCCGTCGATCAATCCCAGCGTCAATGCTGCGAGCGCGTTCGCTTGCTTGCGGTCGAGATCGGGGTAGTCGCGTAGCAGGGCCACACGGAGACTCCTGATCGAGTCCTGGCGAATCTCGAGGAATCGGTGTCGGGCGGTGCCCTCGCCATCGGGCGCACGCTCCAAGGTCAGGATCAGGCCCAGACGGATGAAGTCGGGAAACTGTCCCAACCGAGCGTAGAGGCGCTCGAAGTTGTGGCCCCCCTCGCGATCTGTGTTGGCGTGTGCTGCCGCGAGCTCGTTGTTCCACTGCTCGTAGCTGTCGTTGATCACTGCGATGAACAGATCTTCCTTGTTCTCGAAGTGCCAGTAGATCGAACTGTTCGGCAGACCCGAGCGTTTTGACACTGCGCTGATGCTGGTGCCTTGGTATCCGCACTCGGTAGCGATCTGCGCCGCTGCATGCAGGATCTGACGTCGTGACGCACGGCCGTTCGCCCTGGTGGTTCTCGCCGACATGTCCTTGACGCTACCGCATTCGACCGTTAGTGTACTGATCATTCCAACTGGAGCAAGCATTACAATAATGCTCGCCCGCACGAGATGAGGATCTCAACGTCGATGCGACTCGACACCGCGACACACACAGATACCGCATTCGGTCAGCAGGTCGCAGCGGTGTTGCCGTTGATCGCAGGCAACGCTTCCCTCGCCGAGCAGGAACGCAAGGTCCCGGACGCGAACGTCGCTGCTCTGCGCGACGCAGGATTCTTCGCTGCGTTTCGGCCGAAGCGCTTCGGCGGGCTCGAAGTCGGCGCACACGACTACGGCCCAGCGGTGGTCGACATCGCCGGGGCGTGCGCGTCCACGGCGTGGGCGACCGGTCTGCTCGCGCAGCACTCGCACATGATCGCTCTGATGTCCGACGAGTTGCAGCACGAGATCTGGGACGACGATCCACACGCACTCGTGTCGTCCTCGGTCGCGCCGCTGGGGAAGGCCGAGCCGGTCTCCGGGGGTGTCCGTCTGTCGGGGCGCTTCAGCTGGTCGAGTGGTTGTGATCACGCGACGTGGGCGATCCTGGGATTCCGGGGTGCGGACGCGCTCCTTGGGGGGAACGTCTCCACGAAGTATGCCGTGGTCCCTCGCCGTGACTACGAGATCCTCGACGACTGGTTCGTCGCCGGCCTGAACGGCACCGGGTCCAAGACGCTGCTCGTTGACGACGTCTTTGTCCCCGACCATCGGATCGAGTCTGGGTACGGCCTGTCGACCGGCCAGTCGAAGGGCTTCGGTAGCAACGACGGAGCGATCTTCCACACACACTTCGCGCACTGGTTCGCGATGGGCTTCTCGGCCGTGTCGGTCGGCGTTGCCCGCCGCTTCCTCACGGTCTACACCGAAAAGGCGGCAAGCCGGGTGCGTGCGTACACCGGCGCCAACGTCGGCGAGACGACACCCGCCTACATGCGCCTCGCCGAGTCTCATCACCAGGTCGCCGCTGCCTATGCCACCCTGGCTGCCGACTGGGCTGCGTTCACACGCAAAGCCCGAGCACGGGTGCTGCCGGCCCCCGACCAGGACGTGTACTGGCGATCCAATCAGGCGTATGCGACGAAGCTCGCCATCGAGGCCGTCGACCGGCTGTTCACTGCCTCTGGCGGCAGTGCCTGGTTCCAGCACAACGAGATGCAACGCCTGTGGCGCGACTCGAAGATGACCGGCGCCCACACCTACTCGGACTACGACATCGCAGCCCAGAGTCTCGGCCGCTCGCTCCTCGGACTTCCCCGCGATTCAGCCACCTTCTGACCGATCGGATCACGTATGAGCAACACCGCCGCCACCATCACGCCCGACGTCAGCACGGTCGACGGCGCCGAGGTGCCAACGCCGACCGCTCGCTCGATCGGCCGGGCAGCAGCCGAGACACTCACGCCGGTCAGCTTCGAGCTCGGTGGCAAGTCGCCTTTCATCGTGCTGGCCGATGCCGACGAGGCGATCGCCGTGGCGAACGATCAGGACTACGGTCTGGCCGCAACGCTCTGCGGTCGCGACGAGCAGCGCACCGCGTACGTCGCCGACCGACTGGTGGCCGGCACTGTGTGGGTCAACTGCTACTACGTCCGCGAACTCGCCGCGCCGTTCGGCGGATCGCGCAACTCCGGCATCGGTCGCGAGGGCGGCGCGTGCAGCTTCGACTTCTTCTGCGACGTCAAGAACGTGGCCACTCGTCACGACTCACTCATCAGCTCGACACCAACGGGAGCTTGAACATGGGAACGATCAACGCCGCGGCGCTCGTCAGCCACCAACCGGGGATCATGGTGCCGGAGCCGGTTCGTATCAAGATGAACGGCGGCTATGACACCACGCTCGTCGCCGGGTTCGCCGACATCCGCAACGGGCTCGATGCGGCGGACGTCGACACGCTCGTGCTCATCGACACGCACTGGTTCACGACCGCTTCTCACATCGTGGCCGGAGCCGAGCGGTACACGGGCACCTACACGTCGGACGAACTTCCGCTGATGATCACCGACCTTCCGTACGACTACCCAGGCGCACCGGCGCTGGCCAACCTCGTCGCAGAGGTCGGTACAGGCCGCGGGCTGCCCGTGGTGAACACCACCAGCGTGCACATCGGCATCCAATATCCGACGATCAACGTCGTCCACCACCTCCATTGGGACAAGCCAGTGCTACGTGTCAGCATCTGCCAACACGCAGAAGCGCACAACTTCCTGGCGTTCGGCGAGGCACTCGGGGAAGCGATCGCGCGCAGCGACGCCCGCGTCGGGATCCTCGCGTCGGGTGGGATGAGTCACACGTTTCCCGCGCTGGACAACTCCCGCGCACACACGCCCAACGCCGCCGCCCACGTGATCACCCCCGAAGCCCGCGCCTTCGACGAGGGCGTCATCGCCAAGTGGGCGCTGGGCGACCACGCCGCTGTGATCCAGGCCTACCCCGACTACCTGCCGTTCAAGCCCGAGGGCCGCCTCGGCCACTACCTGATCATGGCCGGCGCGCTCGGCGGTCGCCACTGGACCGCACCGGGCCGCCAACTCTCCGACTACGAGAACGCATTCGGAACCGGCCAGGTGCACGTCTGGTTCGACCTCACCGACGAAAGGCAACCAGCATGAGCCCCAACGTCCTGCAAGGCGAGCGCGAGGAGTGGCGGCGGATCCTCCACGACGGGTTCCCGCACTGGGTACGGCCCGACGGTGAGGAGCTTGTCCTCGGCGACGGCCGTCGCGTTGTCGAGGCACAGGCAACCTATCTGCCGCCATGCGACCCGACCAAGATCCTGTGCGTCCACCTCAACTACCCATCGCGTGCGATCGAGTTCGAAGTGAAGATGGGGCCGACCCCGACGTACTTCCAGAAGCCGACCACTGCGATGAACTCCCATCGCGGTCTGCTGCTGCGGCCGGCCGACTGCCAGTACCTGAGTTACGAGGGGGAAGTCGCGGCGATCATCGGTCAACCGATGCGCAACGTCGCACCGGATGACACCTGGGCCTACCTCGCCGGCTTCGCGCCCGCCAACGACGTCGGGTGCCACGACTATCGCGACACCGATGCCGGCGGCATGACGCGGGTCAAGGGGATGGACGGCTTCTGTCCGGTCGGGCCGGGCATCGTTCGCGGCGTCGACATCCGCGAATCGACCCTGAAGACGTACATCAACGGACAGGTCGTGCAACAGGATCCCGTGTCCGGGATGACGTACGGGATCGACTACATGCTGGCTGACCTGTGCCGTCACATCACGCTGCTGCCTGGCGACATCGTGCTCACCGGGACACCAGCGAACTCGCGACCGATGGCCCTCGGTGACGTCGTCGAGGTGGAG
>JANNFQ010000627.1:0-3424 GCA_031380045.1 Acidimicrobiaceae bacterium | reverse complement strand
TCCGGCGTCGGTCAAGACGAGCCAGCTCCGTCGGCCGCTGTTCGAGTTCAGTGGTGCGTGCGCCGGGTGTGGCGAGACCCCGTATCTGAAGCTGCTGACCCAGCTCTTCGGCGACCACCTTCTCATCGCCAATGCCACCGGATGCAGCAGCATCTACGGCGGCAACCTGCCAACCACCCCCTACGCGGTGGACGACGACGGGCGTGGACCGGCGTGGAGCAACAGTCTGTTCGAGGACAACGCCGAGTTCGGCCTGGGCATTCGGCTGGGCTTCGAAGCGCAGCGCCGCACGGCGCTGGGCCTGCTGGGCCGGCTGGCTGATCACCTGGATCCGGCGCTGGTGGCCGGCGTGGTGGACGGTACCGACGACGCCGACGACGTGGCCATCCGGGCGCAGCGAGTGCGGCTGGACGAGCTGCGCTCGGCGCTCCACCTGCTGGACCATCCGTTGGCACGCCAGTTGCTGGACCTGGCCGGTTCCTTGGTTCGCAAGAGCGTGTGGATCGTGGGGGGCGACGGCTGGGCATACGACATCGGTGCCGGAGGACTGGATCATGTGTTGGGCAGTGGCCGCAACGTGAACATCCTGGTCCTGGACACCGAGGTCTACTCGAACACTGGTGGCCAGTCGTCGAAGGCAACCCCGCGCGGCGCCGTTGCCAAGTTCGCGGCCGGCGGCAAGGGCACGTCGAAGAAAGACCTCGGCCTTGAGGCGATGTCGTACGGCGACGTCTACGTCGCCAAGATCGCCCTCGGTGCCAGCGACGTGCAAACGGTCAAGGCCCTGCTGGAAGCCGAGGCATGGCCGGGCGTATCGCTGGTCATCGCCTACAGCACGTGCATCGCCCACGGCATCGACATGAGCAAGTCGATGACCCAGCAGAAGGTCGCTGTGCACAGTGGGCACTGGCCGCTGTACCGATATCAGCCCGGCGACGGCAGCGAGCTGCAACCGTTCCAACTGGACAGCGCGGCGCCGACCCTGCCGTATCGAGACTTCGCGATGTCCGAGGCTCGCTTCGCGATGCTGGACCGCAGCGATCCCGACCGGTCGGCGATGCTGCTGGCCCTGGCCCAGGACGACGTGAACGCCCGCTGGCGCTACTACCAGCAGCTCGCTGGGCTGGGACGGTCTGCTCCTGTGCATGCCGGGCCCCCGGCTCCGAATGCAGCGACGGATTCGGAGTGAGCGCGATGAATGACTGTGACCGCACCATCGACATGTCGACGACCTACCTCGGGCTGCAGCTCCGCAGCCCGATCGTGGCGTCGGCCAGCCCGATCACGGGCAACCCGCACATGTGGGATCGGCTGGAGCAAGCCGGGGCCGGAGCGATCGTGCTGCCGTCGTTGTTCGAAGAGCAGATCGAACGCGAGACGGCGTCGTTCGACTCGTCGCTCGCCATCGGTTCGTTTGCTGAGGCGGCCGAGTTCTTCCCCGACCTGAATGGCTTCGACGCCGGCCCCGCTCGACACGTGGCGTTGGTCGAACGGGCACGCGGGCAGTTGACGATTCCGGTCATCGCCAGCATCAACGGGATCAGTCCCGGCGGCTGGGTGCAATACGCGCGACACCTGGCCGAGGCGGGCGCCGACGCGATCGAACTGAACCTCTACGACCTTGTCGTCGATCCGCATCAGACCGCCGACGCGGTCGAGCGTCGGTATCTGGAGCTCGTCGAAGAGATCCGCGCCCAGATCTCGGTGCCACTGGCCGTGAAGCTGTGCCCGTGGTTCACCGCGCTGGCCAACTTCGCCGGTGGACTCGAGCGTGCAGGCGCCGACGGCCTCGTCCTGTTCAATCGGCTGTACCAACCCGACATCGATCTCGAGACCCTCGAGGTGAAACCGCACTTGCAGTTGTCGTCGTCGGTCGAATCGCTGTTGCCGCTCAGTTGGATGGCAATCCTGCGCGGCACGATCGCCGACACGACGTCGTTGGCCGCCACCACCGGGGTGCACGATGGCGCCGACGCACTGAAGTTGCTTCTGGCAGGCGCCGATGTGGCGATGACCACCAGTGCACTGTTGCGCCATGGGCCCGAGCACATCGCCGTGATGCTGCAGTGGATCAGGGCGTGGATGGTCGAGCACGAGTACGTCGGCGTGCGGCAGCTGCGCGGCAGCCTCAGCCGCCGCAACGTCGAGAATCCCGACGTGTACCAACGCGTGAACTACTACCAGACGCTGCACAGCTGGGTGAGTGCTTCATGACCGGGAAAGCAGATGTTCCGTCAGATGTGGTCGGCCGCTTCTCGTCGCACCTGAACGAATCGGACTCGGTGCTGTGGAGCATCGAACGCGATCCGGTCCTGCGCACAACGATCGTGGCCATCTCGTTGCTCGATCGCAGTCCGAACTGGAAGCGGCTGCGTCGGCGCATGGACGAAGCATGCAGTCAGGTGCCGCGGTTGCGCCAGAAGGTCGTGCCCACACCCATGCGAGTGGGCCCGCCGCGCTGGCAGGACGACGAACGCTTCGATGTCGACTACCACCTCCGCCGGGTGGTGTGCCCGGCGCCGGGAGATCTGCGGGCCGTGCTGGACATGGCCGGTCTGTTCGCCATGGCCGCGTTCGACAAGGACCGGCCGCTGTGGGAGTTCACCTTGGTCGAGGGTCTGACGGGCGGCCGCGCCGCGTTCATCCAGAAGGTTCACCACGCATTCACCGACGGCGTCGGCGGGATCAAGATGGCCCAACTGCTGCTGGACGACTCTCGGGCGCCGGGTACCCGGCGGATCGTCGATCCTGGCGCGCAGTCGAAGAAGGTGGGGTCGCTGGAGGCGATCGTGCAGCCACTCGCGGCCAACGCTCGCACCGCCACGAACCTGTCGTTGCGTGGCGCTCGTGCCCTACCGTCGTTCGCGACGGCAGCGGTGCTGCGGCCCGATCGCGCGTTCGGTTCAGGCGTGCGCAGCGCTCGGTCGATCGTGAAGCTGTTGGCGCCGGCGATGACGCCACTGTCGCCGGTGATGGTCGGGCGAGGTCTGTCGCGTCACCTGGACACGTTCGAAGTGCCGTTGGCCGATCTGCTCGCAGCCGCGCACGCTGCCGACAGCACGTTGAACGACGCCTTTCTTGCCAGCATCACCGACGGTTTGCGTCGCTACCACGAACGTCGCGGTTCGCCGGTGACCGCATTGCGAGTCACCATGCCGATCAACCTGCGTCGGCCGGGCGACACGTTGGGCAACAACCGCTTCGTCCCCGCTCGTCTGACAATTCCCATCGATGCGCTGGATGCCACGCAGCGCATGCAACGGATGGGCAAGCTGTCGCGACGGTGGCGGGCCGAGCCGGCACTGCCGATGAGCAACGTGATCGCGGGCGCACTCAACCGGCTGCCGATCGCATTGACCACCTCGATCTTCGGTGGAATGTTGAAGGCCATCGATTTCGTCGCGACGAACGTGCCCGGCCTGCC
>JANNFQ010000621.1:0-5296 GCA_031380045.1 Acidimicrobiaceae bacterium | reverse complement strand
GATCGGCGCGGCCTCCATCCGCACGACGACTTCGTGCGCCGCCGGCGCCGGTGTGGCTATCTTCGTTATCGACAGCTCGAGCTGTCCGTCGGCGGTGACCAACGAACGGATCTGGCGCATCGTGGCGGGCATGTTCGTCGGCATGATCGATCTCCGTGGTCGCGTTCGGGCTTGATCGAGACTACGCGCAGCCTGCAGCGAAACTGCACCGGCACTGAGCGACCTGGCTCTGGCGTCCCGTGCCGGACAGGCCGTCGGGGCGCCGTACGATCGGTCGCATGGGCACACTGGCGATGCTGACAACAGACGAGGTGATCGATCGTGTGCTCGGCACCGAGACACCCGGGCACGGCGATGTTCGCGAGCAGCTGAGGGCAGCCAGGGATGCGGCATGGGCTGCGACCTCGCCGCGACTGCTGGAGCTGTGCCGAGTGCGAATTGCGATGTTGTTGGGCTGCGACGCAGAGACCGAAGCGCGCACCCCGGGCACGGAGGTTGATGACGAGCTGATTCGGTCGGTTGCCGCGTGGCCAACCGATCGAGGCTTCAGCGCCGCCGACCGCGCCTGCCTGGCCTTCACCGAGCACTACGTCATGGACGTCGCATCGTTAACTGACCAAGCAGTGACGGACGTTCGCGAGCACCTCGCGGACGAGGGCGTGCAGAACTTCGTGAGCGCACTGCTGATCGTGGAGCAGCGCATTCGGCTGCGGTTGGCGTGGGATCGACTCATGGGAGGGCGCTGACATGGACCGAGCACGACGAGTCGCGGCGGGGACGCCGACCGACCCGGCACTGCGGCGCGCCATCGGGGGCTGCGCGGCGGCGACCGTGCGGTTGGCGACGGTCGATCCGGTGACCACCGAGATCGTGCGGATGCGGTGTGCGCACCACCACGATTGCGGCACTTGACTCTCCGTACGCCTGGCGGTCGCCAGGGATGCGGGCCTCGACGAAGACACGATCGGCGCGGTGCTGGCCGGTTCCACAGCGGACTTCCCGGCGCGCCATCGAGTGGCGCTGGCATTCGCGGATTCGATGATGACCCAGCCTTCGTCGCTGTCCAACGACGTCGTGACCGAGCTGCGCGAACAGTTCACGGACGAGCAACTCATCGAACTGACCCTTGACGTGATGAAGTGGAACGCCCAGAAGATCTCGGTGGCGCTTGGTACGGACGTGTGGATGGCGCCAGGAGAGCTCACTGATCTGGTCTTCGACGAACAGGGAAATTGGGTTCGCTGAACGACGGACGTTTGTTGACGGGGGGTCGCCGAACAACAACTCCGTCGAGGGCGTCTGCGAGTACGTTGGCGTGATGAGGCGAGCGTGGATGGTGCGAGCGGCTGAGTCCACGTCCGACCTCGATGCGATGCGTGCCGCTGGCTGCATCGGCCTGAGCTACAAATCGGTCGGTGACGCTCGCACCATGACGGCACGCGAGATCGAGTACGCGATCTCGGATTCGGACGTCGGTGATGTCGAGTCAATGCGGGCGCGCCTGATGCGATTCGTCAATGACATACGAGTCGGCGATCTGATCGTGACACCCAACACGCCGAACAACGAGGTGTGGATCTCACTGATCACCGGGCCCTACGAGTTCCACGAGGAGGCGAACGTGCCCGGGTTCCAGCACTCGCATACGGCGGAGTGGATCGGCTGGACCGATCGCAGCGAACCGTGGCTACAGCACAAGCTCAAGTACATCGATGTCCCTGCTGCGGTCGTCGAGCTGCGCGATCCCGACTGGTGGTTCGAGGCCGTCAGCGCGCGCGACCTCCCGAAAGAGCGACCGTTGCGGCATCGAGCGAAAGCCGCTCCACCACGGGCGCGCCCGCGTCGCGCATCGCCAGCTGCCAGGGCAGCCCCGCGGCCACCAGTGCCGAAGGAACCCGATCGCGTGTTGTGCGCCGGTCAATGCGGTTTGCAGTGGCGGGTGGCGATCCTCATCGATGGCCTCTGCCCTGACTGCCGAGGCGACTGACGGCCTGGCGTCCAGTGCTAGCCCGCTAGGTTCCCTGCGTGAACACCTGGACCGAAGCGTTGATCCCTGACCAGAGCGATCGCGTGGTGGTGATCACTGGAGCGAACAGCGGCGTCGGTCTCGAGGCTGCCCGAATGCTTGCCGCGCGCAACGCGCACGTGGTGTTGGCGTGCCGCACCCGCTCAAAAGCGAACGCGGCCCGTGACCAGATCCTCGTCGGGACGCCGTCGGCAACGGTGTCGTTGATCGATCTCGATGTGTCGTCCTTGGCCTCGGTCGCCACGGCGGCGGCACAGATCCGTGACCAGTTCCAACGCCTCGACCTGTTGGTGAACAACGCCGGTGTGATGGCGACGCCGTACCAGCAGACCGTCGACGGATTCGAGCTGCAGTTCGTCACGAACCATCTCGGGCACGTGGCATTGACTGCTCATCTGCTGCCGATGTTGCTCAGCACGCCCCACGCGCGAGTCGTCAACGTCAGCAGCCTCGCCCATCGGATGGGGCGCATCGACTTCGACGACCTGCAGTCCACGCGCCGCTATCGGGCGTGGCGCGCGTATGGCCAGAGCAAGCTCGCCAACCTGTTGTTCACGTTCGAGTTGCAGCGTCGACTCGCGGCCGCAGGTGCCGACACGATCGCGGTGGCCGCGCATCCGGGCCTGTCCGAAACCAATCTTGCGGCGTCCTCCGGTGGAATGTCCGGTCGGCTGATGTCGCTCGCCAAGCCGCTGGCGAAGGTGTTTTCCCAGAGCGCCCACGCTGGCGCGCTACCGACCGTGCGCGCAGCAGTCGATCCCGGGGCTCGTGGCGGCGAGTACTACGGGCCAGGCGGATTCATGGAGCAGCGAGGCGCCCCCGAACAGGTCAAGGCGAGCGCAGCGGCGCACGACACGGCCGTCGCTGACCGCCTCTGGAAAGTGTCGATCGAGCTGACCGCTGTTCCGTTCGCTGGCTTCGACTCGGCCGGCTGATTCCTCATGCGATGACCGAACGACGCGACCCGGCGACCGATGTCTCCACGATCAGCGCGTCGAGGTGCTCGTCGAGGAACAGTGACCTCCACGTCAGCGACAGCAGGGGCTGCAGCAGCTGGATCTGGCTGACGCGGGCGATGCCACTGAGCGCCAGCCTGGCGTACCAGGCGAGGATCTTGAGGCGACATCCGTGGCGCCTTCATGGGTCGCCGTGAAGCAAGCATTGGCTGTACTCGGACGCAGTGATCACATCGTTCTCGGTGGCTATCCACTTCGAAGGAGGGCGACCGCAACGATGAGGGAGACAGAAGCGAGCGAAGCGAACAGTGCTCCGAACGCTTGGTCGTGCGACCCGATCGGCGTAACCACGACGTCAACACCGCCGCTGCGACGAGCAGGATGCCAAGGCCGGCGATGTTTTTTGACAAAGTGGAGCTGGGGGAGTCGAACTGCCGCCTGCGCGATTTCGTCGGACCTGGTCAGCGGGCATCACGCCTGTTCAGCGCCGGTTTTCGAGTGACAGGAGTGATCGCCAATGTCCGTGAGAATCGCACATTCCGCGTCCTCTCGCGTCCTACCGCGTCCTGACTGGGCGCTCGAAGTGCCCAGTCGGTGGCCACTCACCGTGACGAACGCCGACGGTGGCCGTGCTCGGTCGTCGTTCGTTCGGCTCATGCCGGCGGAACGGGGCGAAGCAGTCTCAGCCGTGGGGCGTCGTCGGTCTCCTCGAAGGCATTGGTGCTGCTGAGGTCGGCTTCGGCGGTGGCGTGGGTGGTCCAGTCGATCTGGGCGGTGTAGTCGTGGAGGAAGCGGAGGGCCTTGATGTAGACGCTGGGATCGTCGTCGCGGCTCAGGCGTCGGAGTGCGCTGAGGTAGTCGCTGCAGAATCCGGTGGGCACGATGATCTTCGATTGTTGGCCGGCGACGAGTTCGGCGTTCATCATCACGCGGGCGATGCGGCCGTTGCCGTCGATGAAGGGATGGACCTCCGCGACGAGGAACATCGTGTAGACGGCGCGTTCCCAGGCAGTGTCGAGCTCGGTCAGCCGGCGCCAGCCTTCGCGCAGGGTTCCTTCGACGAGGGCGGGGTCGACGAAGAGGGTCATCCCGGCCTGGTTCGGCAGCGTCTTGAACGCGCCGGCGATCGCCGGCCGCCCGCCCATGAGGGTGGTGTGCCGAGCTCGTAGGAGGTCGAGAAACTGGTCGGGGCTGTCCGCCGTCCGACCCATCTCCTGAGGGTCGGCGACGATCGCATACGTGCCGAGGATGTCGTGGCTGTCAGCCATCCGGTTGGTGATGAGGGCTCCGTCGAAGACGATGGACTTGGCTTCGTCGACGGTGAAGGTGGTGCCCTCGATGTAGTTGGAGAAGTACGCCTCCCAGAAGGCCTGGACCGAGAACGCTGTCGAGTCGGGGGTGAACCCGTGCCGTGACTGAGGTGCCGCCGAGCGCAGGGCGACGATGAGGGCGTCGAAACGTTCGATGCGATCGGGGTCGAACGGCAACCCGACCTGTCGAGCGGCGAGCGCACGATTCGAGGTCGGGATCTGTTGACTGCCGATCGCGGCGCCGATCTTGCGCCCGAGCGCGGCGACGCGATCTGCCGCAACGCCGAGTTGTGGTCCGAGGCGCTCGGCCTGTTTCCGGTACTCGGCGAGTCGCTCTTCACCCTCGAGTCGGCACAGCCGCTCGATCAAGGCGTCGACCTCATGGTCGTCGAGCGTGCGCCGCGGACGACCGCCGCGTGAACGAGATGGCCTCATGTTCTCGACGAGTGCTCGCGCCCTCGATGCCTGCCACAGTCCGCCAGGCAGTTGGAGGTCGCCGTCGAGTGGACCGGCACCGCGACGCGCGGGCACCTCGAGGCCGGGAAGCGCGAGTTCGCGTGGCCGCCCGTCGCGTGACAGATACAAATAGCCGTCGACCTTCCCGCCGGTGAGAGCGGAGCGGTCGGTGATCACGGCGTCGGGGAACGCGTGGCCGACGATGGTGTGCCAGTGGCGAGCGACCGCGGCCTCGGGACGGCTCGCGGTGTCGGTCGTGTAGATCCCGCGCGCAAGTGGGCGAAGATCACCGCGGCGTACCATGTCGCTGAGGGTCTGCGACGGCATGTCGCCAGCGAACACGATCTCGTTATCCACGGATTTCTCCCATCCGACCGGGTAAATGCGTCTTTAATATACCACACCCCGGGGAAATGCGACTATAAGACTAGGCCGGACGCACGAGCTGGTCGTCGACGATCCCATGCGGGCGCCATTTGCCTCCACCTACCCGTTCGGGACCGGGGCGGACGCCGTGGTGTCGGGGACGGTCGAGTCGACGGGCGGTG
>JANNFQ010000607.1:0-2357 GCA_031380045.1 Acidimicrobiaceae bacterium | reverse complement strand
CGCCTTCGCCCGACAGAACATCGTTCCCAGTTCCGCTGGCGGCTGTTGCCGTCAGAGGGACCGTGGGGCCACCAAACAATTGGTCGTTTCCTTCGCCTCCCAACAGGACGTCGCTGCCGGCTCCACCCACCAAGATGTTGCCTGCACCCCATACGGGGCCTGCATCGATCAAGCAGTAGCTGGTCGTCGATGCGTCCTTGATGGCTTGCACTGCGGCTGCGTCGGTGATGTTCGGGGTCACCAGCTGGCTCAGTCCGGCGATACGAGCGATTCCGTCCGTATCGAGCACATCACAGCCGATGAAGCCGCCGCCGCCCTGCGTGGAAGGAACGAAGTCGTCACCACGAAGGATGTCGTTCATGTTCCAACCAGACAGTGCTTCCACCTCGTTGAAGCGGTCACGGATGTCGATGACCGGCGTGCCCGTCTCGGCCAGGATCGGCCGGTTGAGGTCAGCATCTTGTGGCTGCGGGTCGTTCAGACCAATCAGCCAGTCGAAACCCGAGGCACCTGCGTTCTTCTCGATACCCGGACCGCCGACCATGATGTCGTCGCCGCCCTCGGTGTCATAGTCGTCGTCGCCGCCCTGGCCGATGGTGACATCGTGGCCGGGCAGGTTGTGGTCGTCGAAGAACAACGTCGAGCTGTCGCCGATCAGGAGGTCGGGCTGATCCCCGCCCTCCAGCCAGTCGTCGCCGCTGTCGCCGATTTGTTCGTCGACACCGCTGCCACCGCCGGCGAAGTCGTCGCCGGCGCCGAGGAAGGCCGCAGCGCCGTTGCCGCCGCCGAGGGTGAGGTCGTCGCCGTCGCCGGGCATCACGATGTCGAGGCCGATGCCTCCGTCCAGCGCGTCGTTTCCGGGACCACCCTTCAGGACATCGTCACCACCGGCGTCGGTGATGACGTCGTCGCCGTCACCGCCCAAGGAGATGTCGGCACCGGCGCCACCTTCGATGATGTCGTTGCCCTCGTTGCCGAGGAAGGTGTCGTTGTCGTTGCCGCCGAACATGTTGTCATCGCCGACCGTTCCGTTGTACACGGACTGACCGTTGATGCCTGGCGTATCGACCGAGTTCCGCGAGCGGTACCGGATCTGTGCAGGCGTGTCTGCTGTTGCCGGCTGACGAATGAGCAGTGCGTCCTCGAAGCACTCGCTGATCGGATCGTCAGTGACAGTCGTTCCACCCGGCGTGGCGATGCCCGGGTTGCTGGCGAATTCGAACTTGCAGTCGGCCGTTGCAAACGGATCCGCCTTCAGGGTCGTTGCCGTAGTGTTGCGCATCATCAACTCGGCGAACGAGTTGCCCTCGAGCTGCGTACGCAGGTTCATACCGGGCGTACGTGCCAGGTAGTAGAAGCGGTCGCCGTTCTGCAGGTTGGTCAACTGGTTCTCGAAGACGTAGTTGAACGTGGTGCCCAACAGGCCACCGAACGGGTTGGTCACCTCAGCCAAGCCACCGACCCACAGGTCGATGCCATCGACGCCGGTCAGCGAAACGCCGCCTGCGGTGTTGGCATACACGCCGGTGCTGGTCATGAAGTCGACAACGTCGGCTCCGACGCCATCTTCCACGATGAGGCGAGCTGCCTCACGCTTGCCGGCAATGGTGGTTTGCGTTGTGATCGACGGGTGGAGGCCATAGGCCGCCACGAAGTTGACCAACGAGGTTGGATGCTTCAGCGCAAGGCCGAAGTCGATCCAGTTCGTGTACGGGGTCAGCTCACCACTGTGCGTCTTGGCAAAGATCTGCTTGCGCACGTTGTTCAGTGAGGGAATGCCCTCGCTGCGAGCCCTGGCCATGTTGATTGTCGGCAAGTCCAACGGCAGGCCGAGCAGGTTGTTGCGCAGCGTGTCGGTGACGAACTCGTCCAACTCGTTGCCGACCTGGTCGGACATGCCCATGATGATCGAACCGGCTGCCTCTTGCGACGTCAGCACCTGACTGCCCGGACCGTCGGTGTACGACGCCGGATTCAGGAACCCCTTGAGCAACGGGATCGGGAACTTTTGCCCGATGTTGGGGCTGTCGTTCGGGTTCGGGCTGGGGATGAAGCGATCGATGTCCTCGTCCAGCATCGAGTGGCCGAAGCGGTACACCGCATGGGCGAACTCGGCGGTGATGGCCGGGTTGACGTCGGTCTGGTTGAACGCAAACGGCTGGAACGGGTCGATGGCCGGCTGTACCTTGCGTGCGAATTCTTCGAACACGAGGTGCTGGTATTCCATCTCCGTCACAAACCGTGCTGCTTGGAACAGGCGCTCACCGTAGGTGAACGTGGTTGCCGACGTTGCCTGGAAGTCAGCCAGCACGCCGGGGTTGGCGTTCAAGGTGGCCTGCATGTCGTCGATCAACCGG
>JANNFQ010000539.1:0-5542 GCA_031380045.1 Acidimicrobiaceae bacterium | reverse complement strand
CGCGACGAAGCCGGCAACGCAACCGGGTTGCTGCTCGAGGGTGCCGCCGTCGAGTTCGCCTGGCCCATCACCAACCGGGCCACAGCGCCCGAACGCGACCGCTTCCTCCAGGCCATCATCGCCGCCTACCTCGCGTCGGGTACCACGGCTGCAGTCGACATGGCGCTGGATGCGAATGCGTTGCAGGCGATGCTGCGCGCCGCCGAGCGAGGCGAGCTGCCGTTCACGATCGCCGGCCACTGGTTGGTCAGGCGAACCGGCGACACGCAGCAAGAACTCGCCCAGGTCGATGCCGCCGCGCAGGCCGCCGCCGACACTCGGTCGGCACGGGTCAAGGTGAACGGCATCAAGCTGATCCTCGACGGGACGATCGACGGATGTACCGCCGCTCTGCTCGATCCGTATGCCACGCACGCGGTGGAACGTGATGCCGCCGGCGGCGACGTCGGCGACCTGATCTGGCCGCGCGAGGCACTGGATCCGGTGGTCGCCGCGGCCGATCAGGCCGGGCTGCAGATCGCCATGCATGCCATCGGCGATCGGGCGGTGCGCACCGCCATCGATTCGTTGGAGCTCGCCGCCGCACAGCGCGCTGCGCGCGGCGATACCACCCAGCGGCGGCATCGCATCGAGCACCTCGAGTACGTCGATCCGGCCGACGTGCCCCGCTTGGCACCGTTGGGCATCACCGCGTCCATGCAGCCCGTTCACTGCGACCCGGCCATCATGGCCAACTGGATCGACGTGTTGGGGGGCGACCAGCGCACCACTCGCGGGTTTGCATGGCCCGAGTACCTGGCGGCTGGCACCACGTTGGCGTTCGGCACCGACACCCCCACCGCGAACCATCAGGCGTTGCCGAACATGTTCATCGCGGCCACGCGGTGCTCGCCGGTCGATGTCTCCCTGCCGCCATACATTCCCTCGTTCGCGCTCAGCCTGGACGAGGCCGTGTGCCACGGCACACGCGAGTCGGCATGGGCGAGCTTCCTCGAACACGAACGTGGCATGTTGCGCGCCGGCTTGGCCGCCGATCTGGTCATCATGGACCGCGACCCGTTCGCCGAAGGACCCGACGCCTTGCTGGCAACTCGCGTCATGTGCACCGTGGTCGCCGGGCAGGTGGCCCACCGAGTGCAGTCAGCCTGACCCTGGACCCAGATTCGGCACTCCGCATTGCGCTCCAACCGCACCTGAAGTGCTTGCGGTGGGCGCACCGACGGTCAACTCAGCCCACACGCATTTGCCTTCGGGCAGTCGATCGATGCCCCAGCGACTCGCCAGTGATTGGACGACGCCCAACCCGTGGCCCAGGCCGCCGTCGTCACGAGTCCGCTGCGGCGCTCGCGTGTCCGAGTCACGCACTTCCACCACGATCTTGTCACCATCGTGCGACAGCACCAGGGTGCAGCCCCCACCTGTGTGGCGAACCGCGTTCGTCACCAGCTCGCTGATCACCGTCAACACGTCACCGAGTTGCTGCAGATCGCAGACATCATCCAGCACGCGTCTGGCTGCGTCCCGCGCCAGCCCGCTGGACGTGGGACGGCGCTGCAGTTGCACTTCAAGGATCACCGCCACGTCAGGGGCGTATCCAACCGTCAATCGGACGAAACCGATCGAAGTGCACCACATGGCACTGCTCGTCGGCTACTGCGGACTCACCAGTTGAACACCGAGACCGACAACATCACTCGGATCGAAGGGATTCCAGTCCCTGACCGGGTGTCGTGTTTCGTGGAGCAGCGGCGAGTCGAGATATCCACCGTAACCGTGCCGAAGTCGACAGGCCAGCGCTCCACTCCGGAGGACTGGTACTTCGTGGAGCTGAGGGGAATCGAACCCCTGACCCCTTCCATGCCATGGAAGTGCTCTGCCAACTGAGCTACAGCCCCGAACGGGACGACAGAGATTACCGCCTGGTCGGTTGACTTCCCAACGCAATCACAGGTGGCGCTTGGCCCGCAGCGTGCGGCGAAGGGGGCCGACGAACAGTTGCACCGCCATGGTGATGATGGCCGCACCCAACAGCACCCTGGCTGCCAGGGGCAGCGACACGATGGACGGCGAGATGAACAGCGCCATCATCAGCGACACCGGGTAGATCCACGCGACGTCGATGAACGCACGCTTCCACCAGGGGCGCTTGGGCTGCGCATGACCGGCGGCCTCGAACCACGCATCGACACCGACCGTGCGTTGCAGGCGCGCCCCGGTGACGAACTCGTCGGACCGCTGCATGAGCTGGTTGCGAACGTCAGAGCGCTCCCACTGGCGCAGCAGCACACCGTTGGCGAAACGCACGATGATCTGGTACTCGCCACCGGCCTGGCCCGGCGAGAACACGGCGGCACCCAGGCAGCCGTCGGCCTGACGCACCGCGGTCAGCAATTCGTCGGCCCAACTGAGGAACTCGTTCTCCCACCCGGGCAGCACGCGACGCGCCACGGTGACGGTGACAGGGTCCGCAGCGATGCGGGGCAGCCGGGCCGTATCGAAGGCGCCGGTCAGGGAAACGGTCATAGGGGCCTCAACCCTATTGACGACCGGAGAATTCCGTCTGTGACGGGCATCACGCCAGGTCAGCGACAACGTTAGGATTCCCAGCCGAACGCGGCCGACCGTCAAGAAACCGTCAACGTCGGTCAAGGAACTGTCAAGACAACCAATCGACTCGACCGACGTCGCGGTACAGCCGCTCGATCTCGTAGTACGTGCGCATCTCGTCGATGAACACGTGCACCACCACATCGCCGTAGTCGATCAGCACCCACTGCAGCTCGGACAAGCCCTCGATGCGCACCGGCGAGCGACCATGTTCCAGCCGGACCGCCTCGTCGACCGAATCGACGATCGTGCGCACCAGCCGGCGGTTCGAGGCGCCCGTGACCACGAAGTACTCGGTGATCTGCAGCAGATCGCCGACATCCAGCACGATGGTGTCGTCGGCCTTCTTGTCGTCTGCCGCCTTGGCTGCCGTGCGGGCCAGTGCTTGCGAATCAGGAAAAGTCACGTGGGAAGCCCGTCGAGGTAGTCGGTGCCCAGTTGGATGGTGACATCGACGCTCTCGATGCGCACGGTGGGGGTGCCGAAGGTGATGTCGCCAAAGATCTCGTCGGTGGTCTGCACCAGTTGGCGGTTGGCTTCGTCGGGCACCAAGAACACGGTGGCAGGGCGAGCCTGGGCGGTGGAGTTGACCGACACCACGTTGGCCTTCAGGAACAGCAGCTTGTCGATGGTCAACTTGAGCTGCAGGTCGTACCCCGGTGGTGCCTCGAGCCGGATGAACGGCCCCGGCGCCGGGGCCAACATGGAACCAGGAGCAATGCTGGCGAACACCAGCACCGCTTCCGAATGATCGATCTCGACCACATCGACGTCGTTGGGGTTCTCGGAGCCGGTCAGCGCAGTTGCAGTCAGGCCACGCGACTGGGTCTGCGCCGCGACCAGATGCACGACGAGCTCGTCGAAGGTGGTCGGCCCGCCGGCGATGGGTGTTGCCGGAGCGCGGCCCGAGCCGATGGATGTGACCACTGCGCTCCACAGCGCGTCGATGTTGCCCTGCCGTTGTGGATCGACCGGCTGCTTCGGTGCCAGGCCGGCCGTCAGGACGCGTGCCGCATTGGCTGCCTGCAGCACTGCAGCCCCGGCCGGCAACGCAGCCTGACCATCGCCATCGCCGGCAACCGGAGCCGGCAGCTGGACAGTGAACGGTTGATACGGCGTGAGGAACTGCACCAGTTGCTCGGGATCTGCAACTGCCGAATAGGTGATCGACACCAGCAGCGTCGACTCGATGGCAGGCACCGTGGCGTCGACCCCGCCCTCGGCGAAGACCTGCTGCAGCGACCGACGAGTGTTGGCCGCCAAGCCGACATCGGCGTTGATGGGAACCGAGATGATGCTGCCGCCGACACCAGCTGGGGCCAACACGAACACGGTGGCGCTGGACAGCACGCCCCGTTCGTCGGTGGTGAGGTACAGCGCCGACGGCGTGTTGGGAAAGCTCTGCACCTCGAGGTTGTCGTCCAAAGCATTGCGCCCACCGGTGGAATCCAGCACAGCCTTCACGCCGACGTAGCCCAGCGCAGGCACCGACAGTGCCACCACCACAGTGGCGGCCAGCATGGCCAACGTGCGGTTGCGCCCGCGGCGCGGCAACGCTGTCATTCGGCGTCCTGGTACAGCGAGCGCTCGCGAACGATCTGCAGCACCGGATCGGTGACCAGGTAATCCAGCGGACGGCCCTCGCGCACCCGTGAGCGCAGATCGGTGCTGGACACCTCGAGGCGCGGCACCTCGACCCGCACCCACTGGAACTGCTCGGGCAGCCGCACCGGTGCACCGGGACGGTCGACGACCACCAGGACCGACCGCTGTACGACCTCGTCGTAGCGCTCCCAGGTGGTGATGCCGGCTGCAGCGTCGTCGCCCACGATGGTGTGCAACTGCGCCTGCGGGTGCATGTCTGACAGCGCTGCCAGCGTGTCGGCGGTGTAGCTGGAGCCACCGCGACGGATCTCGAGATCGCTGGCCAACAGGCCATCGACGTCGGCAACGGCGGCGTGCACCATGGCCAATCGATCAGCGGCCGGCGAGATGGCCCGCGAACCCTGTTTCTGCCAGGGAACGTTGGCGACCATCAGCACGACCACATCGAGCTGCAGGGCGTGGCGGACGTTGACCGCTGTGACGAGATGACCGACATGAGGTGGGTCGAAGGTACCGCCGAACAACCCGATTCGAAGCGCGGCACCCTGGGTAGACACGGGGAACGAGTGTATGTCCTGGCAGGCAGACCGCCGAGCACACCCATTCGTGCGAGAATTTCACAGAGAGGGACAGTTCTTGACACGACAAACATTGACGGATGTAGTACTGTTCTTTGTCCCCCCGAAATGCCCTCGCGTACTCCCCCACCTGGTGACGGGCCGCCATCGCCCGCCGACACGCCGCACCGTCACCCTGAAATGTCATCGTACCGCTGCACTGTGCCATGCGACACGGCCGACATCCGGGAATGCGAAGTCACCCGTAGAAGTTGAAGAGAGATGCCATGAATGACTCAATCGGACTGTACCTCAACGATATCGGCAAGGTTTCCTTGCTCAACGCTGAAGAAGAGCGCGAGCTGTCTCGCGTCATCGAAGCCGGCCGCGACGCAGCCGGGCGCTTGGCCAACGGAGAGAAGGGCGCCGCACTGAAGGCAGCCGTTGCTTCGGCCGCCGACGCCAAGGACCGCTTCATCCGCTCGAACCTGCGGCTGGTCGTTTCCATCGCCCGCCGCTATCCCCTGCCGCAGGGCATGGATCTGCTGGACCTCATCCAAGAAGGCAACCTGGGCCTCGAGCACGCGGTCGACAAGTTCGACTGGCGGCGCGGGTTCAAGTTCTCGACCTACGCAACCTTCTGGATCCGCCAGGCCATCGGCCGGGCCCTCGACCAGAAGGCCAGCCTCGTCCGCCTTCCCGGCGATCGTTCGGCCAGCCTCCGTGCCGCACTTCGCCAGGTATCGGGCGACGGCGACAGCCTCGATGCCGAG
>JANNFQ010000511.1:0-2783 GCA_031380045.1 Acidimicrobiaceae bacterium | reverse complement strand
GCCGGGGCGGGTGCAGCGGCTACCGGGGCCGCGGGGGCCGGGGCTGCTGGAGCGGGGGCTGCGGTAGCGACGGCCGGCGCTGTGGCGGGGGCCGAGCCGGCGAGACGGTCGATGTGATTCAACACGTCGTCACGAGTGATCCGCCCGCCAGGCCCGGTGCCGGTGACGTCGTCGGGGTTCAGGCCGTGCTCGCCGACCAGGCGACGCACCACGGGCGACAACAACCGGTTGTCGCCCTTGGCGCCGGCCTCGGCCGGGGCAGCAGCGGCTGGCGCTGGCGTCGGTTCCGGAGCAGGCGCAGTCGCGGCCCCCACCGGCTCGGGCTCGGGCTCGGGTGCAGGCTCGGGCTCGGGTGCGGGCTCGGGCGCGGGTGCGGGCTCGGGCGCCGGTGCAGGCTCGGGCGCTGGCTCGGGCGCCGGTGCGGCAGGTGCGGCGGGTGCAGGGGCCGGGTCGGCGGGCGCGGCATCGGCAGATCCGACCACGGCGATGACTGCGCCGACGGGCACCGTGTCGCCTTCCTGGGCCAGGATCTGTTGCACGATGCCGGCGATCGGCGAGGGCACCTCGGTATCGACCTTGTCGGTACTGACCTCGAACAGCGGCTCGTCGGCGGCGACCTGCTCGCCCACCTTCTTGAACCAACGGGTGATCGTTCCTTCGGTCACGGTCTCACCCAATTGCGGCAGGGTCACATCGGCCATTGCGTCGTCTCCAGTGGTTGGTGCATGTTCAGGTGCTCAGCCGTTCAGGCTGCGCCCAGTGAGGGACAATACGGTCTCGCCGAACAGTTCGCTCAGGCTGGGGTGCGGTTGGATGAACTCGGCGACCTCGCCGGCGGTCGCCTCCCAGTTCACGGCCAGGTAGCCGCCACTGAGTTGTTCGGTGACCCACGGGCCCACCATGTGCACGCCCAGGATCTGGCCGGCGGTGCCATCGGCGTTCTTCTTGGCGATGACCTTCACCAACCCGTCCAACTCGCCCAGGATCTGGGCACGGCTGTTGGCGCGGAACTGGTGCTTGGCGACGATCACATCGTGGCCGGCGGCCTTGGCTGCCTCTTCGCTGGGGCCGCACCACGCAACCTCGGGGTGGCAGTAGATGGCCCACGGCACGCGGTCGTAGTTCACCGGCACCGGGCCTTCGCCCAGGATGTGCTTGGTGACCAAGATCGCCTCGGCATAGCCCACGTGCGCCAGTTGCGGGGTGTTGATGATGTCGCCGATGGCATACACGCCCGGCTCGTCGGTCTGGCAGTACTGGTCGACGTCGATGAAGCCACGGTCGCTGACATGCACCTTGGTGCCCTGCAGCCCCAGCAGGTCGGCGTACGGACGGCGACCCACACTGACCACCACGCAGTCGACTTCCAACTGCTCGCCCTCGCCGAAGTGAACGACCGTGCCACCGGCGCCGTTCGGGGTGTGCCCCACCACTTTCACGCCGGTCTTGATATCGATGTTCTTCTTCTTGAAGCTGCGCACGACCACGTTGGCCAGATCGGCGTCCAGCCCTGGCAAGATCTTCGGCAGGCCCTCCAGGATGGTCACCTGCGAACCGAGGTCGGCGAACGTGCTGGCGAACTCACAGCCGATGGCGCCGCCACCGATCACCGCCAGACGCGCCGGCACCTGGTCGAGCATCAGCACCTCGTCGCTGGTCATGATCGGACCGCCGACGTCGAAACCCGGGATGGTGCGCGGCACCGAACCGGCAGCCAACAGCACGTTGGTGCCCGTCAGCGTCGAGGTGGTGCCGTCGGCCAGCTGCACGGTGACGGTGCGATTGGCACCCAACGAACCGGTGCCGTCCAAGATCGTGATCTTCTTCGACTTCATGAACCCGCTGAGGCTCTTCACCAGTCCATCGACGATCTTCTGCTTGCGCATCTGCGACACCGCGAAGTTGACGGTGGGCGGTGTCGAGTCGATGCCGAAGTCGGCGGCGTGCGCCACATGGCGATGCACTGCCGCCGTCTCGAGAAATGCCTTGGCCGGAATGCAGCCACGGTTCAGGCACGTGCCGCCCATGGCGCCCCGCTCGACGATGGCCACACGCAAACCCGCCGAGGTGGCATACAGCGCGGCGCCATAGCCACCCGGACCCCCACCGATCACCACCAGGTCGAACGATGTCTCGCCGGCCGACTGGGCAGTGTCCATGGAAAGTTCTCCTTTGCCTGGCGAGATCGGGCTCGCGAGTTCGCTCGTCTGGTCGATGACCAGGTCAACGGTAGCGGCAGAACGCCGACCCTGAACCGTTACCGCCCGGTAGCGGGCGGTTGTGGGCGGTTGCGAAGCCCGTGCTGGCGCGGCGCACTTGACGGCGAGCAGGAGCATCGGGTTCGTTCACCTGTAATTCCGATTCGGACCATGTGGCCACGTTCGGTGATGTCGTGGACGGAGTGCTCATCGCACCGAGCCAACACTCATCGTCAGGCGAGGGTCCAGCGGTGCTGATCCTCGCCACGACGCACCAGCAGAACGCGCGCCGAGCCATCCACCGCCTCCGTCCCGAAGACCAACGAGCACGACTGCTCGGCAACCGTCACGTCGCGGCACGCGCCATCGCCCGCCTGAGCAGCGGACAGCGGCTGCAACGCGGCGCCGGGCACGACCAGCCTGAAGTCGTCCAACCCGTCGGGATCGTCGACGCCGCTCAGCCTGACGTCGACCCGCATCAGCCCGTCGACCTCGTCGGCCGCCACCACCGTGACCACCATGTCGCCGGCCACGGCACGGTCACCGACAGCCAAATCGTCACTGGCCGAACTGTCGCCCCCGACC
>JANNFQ010000497.1:0-7169 GCA_031380045.1 Acidimicrobiaceae bacterium | reverse complement strand
CCTCGTCGTGGGCGGCGTCGCGCTGCTCAACCGCGGCGACGGCGACAACGACCCGGCCGACGTCGGCCCCGAACCGGCCACCACGGTCGAGGGCGACACGACGCCGGTCGTCACCACAGTGGAGACCACCGTCGAGTCGACGCCGGCCACCACAGAGGTCGTCGACACCGCCGTAGCCACGACCGAAGCGCCGGCCGACACCAGTGCACCAGCGTTGACCTACGACCCGACCATCGCTCTGCCCACGGGGACCGAGAACCCGTTCGACATCGTCTTCGACGGCACCAGCTTCTGGACCGCGAACCTCAACACCGACGACGTCAGCCGCATCGATCGCGCCACCGGCCAAGTCAACAGCATTGCGTTGCCCGACGGAGCCCTCAGGCCGTACGGCATCACCACCGATGGCACCAGCATCTGGACAGCGAACGGCGGGACGTCGAACCTCACCCGCATCGATCCGGCGACGGGTGACGCAACCAATTTCGCGTTGCCCGAGGGATCGACGCCGCAGTGGATCACCTTCGACGGCGACGAGTTGTGGATGACGAACGCCTCGACCTCGTCGGTCACCCGCTTCGATCCCGCCACGGGTGAAGGCTCGATCATCGCCCTCCCCGATGGCGCACTGACGCCCGAGTCGATCGCCTACGACGGCACGTCCATCTGGGTGCAGAACACCGGCAGCGGCAACCTCACCCAGATCGACCCGACCACGGGAGCTGCGACGAACGTAGAGCTTCCCGTTCCGGGCGACGGCGACATGGCCTTCGAGGGGTCGAACATCTGGATCACGAGCCATGGCTCGAACAACGTCATCAAGTACGACCTGGACACGGGAGAGGGAACCGTGGTGTCACTGCCCGCGGCCTCCGTCGGACCGAGCGGGATCGTGTTCGACGGGACGAGCATCTGGGTGGCCAACTACGAATCGTCGACCGCTGTCCAGATCGATCCGACGACGCTGGACGCCACCACCGTGACTCTGCCAACCGGCGCTCAGTCACCGCTCGAACTGATCTTCGACGGTCGGTACATCTGGAGCGCCAACTTCGACAGCAGCGATGTGACTCGCATCGCTGCCGTCGCCACCTGACCTGGTCGCCCTCACTTCTGATGAGCTGGACGACGGACTCGCCCGCGCCCGGGCGATGCTCCGTCGCCAGCCGTCCCGCAAGAGCGCCTGAATGAACGGGGTCACCTACGACACCGGCGCGCTCATCGCGGCCGATCACAACTACCGGCGGATGTGGGCACTCCACGCCGGCTTCCTGGCCCTCGAGATCTCCCCGACCGTCCCGACCCCGGTGCTCGCCGAAGCTTGGCGCGGCGGACCGCGCCCAGCAAGCCTCGCCCGCTTCCTCGCCCTCTGCACAACCGAGCCGCTCGCCGAAGATCAGGCGAAGGCGGTCGGCGCGCTGGCAGCACGCGCTGACCATGACGACATCGTCGACGTTGCGGTCGTCGAAGGCGCCCTCCGCCGACGCGACGCTGTCGTCACGTCCAACCCCACCCACATTCGCAAGGTCGCCGACGCCGTTCGCGCGCGGCTCACCATCGAGACAGTCTGACCAGACCCGGGGCGTGGTCGGTCGGTTGGCATCGCGCTGACCGTGACATGTCCGATCGGCGCACCACCGAGGATGGCTCCCTGCGTCTCGAGTCCGGACTCAGGTAGGAACCAACCGTGGAGTTGTTGCCTGGTGCCTGCGAGGTCGGGCGCGTCGATCTCACCGACGAGCGGCTGGCCGTTCCCTCGCGAAACTCGCGACACCGACATTGGAGGTGTGCGCTGGGGCATGGTCCGGAGTCGTTCTTTTTGGGCTGAGCGATCAGCCCGCCGTGAACACGAATCGCGACTCCATGCCGGCTTCGACGTCGGCGATGTGATCGATGTACGCCGGGAACCCGCCGTTGTAGTTGCCGTCCTGGCGGCGATTGTCCTGGCCCTCGAAGTTGTAGTAGCCGGGGGTGCAGTCCTGGTTGCGGGTCGTCTTGCCGCGATGGGCGATGACTTCCTGCACCCACCACTCCTCGGCTTCGGGGGTCACGTCGATCGTGCGGTACTCCCTGGCTCGGGCGTAAGCGATGCAGTTCGCGATGTGGTCGCCCTGCACCTGCAGCAGATCGGTCAAGTTGAACTGGAACGAGGCTTGGTAGCCGCCCATGATGAACAAGTTCGGGAAGCCAGCGGTGTGGATGCCGAGCATGGTGCGGATGCCTTCGTCGTACTTCTCGTCGAGGTCGACGCCTCCCTCGCCGACGATGCGGTTGTAGATGCCCGTCTGCTGCACCTCGAACCCGGTGGCGTAGATCAGCAGATCGACCTCGTACTCGACACCGTCGAAGATCGGCCCCCGCTCACCGATCTCGGTGACGCCCTTGCCGTGCGTGTCGACGAGATGGACGTTCGGACGGTTGAACGTGGGCAGGTACTCGTTGTGAAAGCACGGCCGCTTGCACATCAGCATGTACCACGGCTTCAGCGCGTCCGCGGTGGCCGGATCCGCGACGGTCTCGTCGATGCGCTGGTGGATGCGCATCATCGCGTCGATGTTGTTGTTCTCCTGCCGACGGATCTTCTCGTCGCGGGTGATGCCGCCGCGCATCGTCTCCTTGCGCTCGGCTTGCTCGCGCAACTTGTCGACGATCTTCCCCCGCCGTCGTGACTGCCAGCCGGGCTGAAGCCTGGCGGCCCACTCGGCGGTGGTTTCCCAGTCGTCGCGAATGTCGATCGACGAGGGCGTCCGCTGGAACACGTGCACGCTCTGCGCATTCGCCCCGAGGTTGGGGATGATCTGCACAGCGCTGGCACCCGTGCCGATGATGCCGACGCGAATGTCTCGCAGTTGCTCCAGGTCGGCGCCGGTGAAGTCGTAATCCCACCGCGAGGTGTGGAACGAGTGGCCGCGGAAGCGCTCCATCCCGTCGATGCGCGCGAGCCGCGGCTTGGCCAGCGTGCCGTTCGCGCAGACGACGAACCTGGCGCGCATCGAGTCGCCGCGGTCGGTGGTGATGCGCCAGTGCTCGCTCTCGCCGTCCCACACGGTCGAGGTCACCGTGGTCTGGAACACGGCCAAGCCGTACAGGTCGTACTTCCTCGCAATGGCTTGGCAGTGGGCGAAGATCTCGGGGCCCTGGGCGTAGTGGCGGGTCGGGACGTAATGCATCTCGTCCAGCAGCGGGAGGTAGTCGTAGGCGACGACATCGCAGGCGACACCCGGGTAGCGGTTCCAGTACCACGTGCCACCGACGTCGGCGCCGCGCTCGACGATGCGGATGCTCTCGACGCCCTTCTCCCGCAGCCGGGCCGAGGTGAGCAACGCAGAGAACCCGCCGCCGATGAACAGCACGTCCACGACATCGGTCTCGTCGTCGACGATGGGATCGCGCTGGACCCAGTCGTCTGCGTACGGATCGCGGGCGAGGTCGGCCATCGCCCCATCGAGGTCGCGATACATGTCGGTTCCGGGTGGCCGATAGCCGAGACGAAGATCGCGCTCCTCGGCGAACTTGGCCTTGATCGCGTCGTAGTACTCCTGCGGCGGACGGTCGGGACGCTCAGTCGTATCGAAGTTCATCACGAACTTGTCCCGCTTCTCTGCCGTCTGCGCCGTGTCGGTCTGGTCGGCCGCGAGCTGCGTCTCCTCGGACATGAGCTCATCCTTGCGGGGATGTAGCGTCGCCATCGGATCGGGGGACCCATGAGGATCGGTATCAACGCAACGACCTTGCTCGGTAGGGCCGACATCGCCCGCTTCGTCGAGCACGCACTGGCCGCTGAGGCCGCCGGTTTCAGTAGCTACTGGCTGGCCGAACACCCAACCGGTGGGTTCGATGCGCTCACCGCGCTGACCGTCGTCGGCCAGTCGGTCGAGCGGATGGAGCTGGGCACCGCCATCATCCCGACGTATCCGCGTCATCCTGCGATCCTCGCGGGTCAGGCGCTCACCACGCAGGCCGCGATCAAAGGTCGCCTCTCGCTCGGCATCGGCATGTCGCACCAGGTGATGATGAGCGAGCTCGGCATCCATGACGCCAAGCCGATCCGCCACCTGCGCGAATTCCTCGACGTGCTGATGCCACTGATCAACGACGGCAAGGTCGACGCGACGGGCGACTCCCTGTCGGCGCGGGCGAGCGTCCTGTACCCGACCGACACACCGCCCGAGGTCACCGTGGCCGCACTCGGCCCGCAAGCGCTGCGTGTTGCAGGCCGACAGGCCGCAGGCACGAACCTGGCGTGGTGCGGCCCGAAGACGATCCGAGAACACATCGCACCCACGATCACCGAGGCAGCCGAGCAGGCGGGCCGGCCCGCACCCCGAATCATCGCCACGTTGCCGGTGTGTGTCACCGACGACCCCGATACCGCTCGCGCCCGGCTCACGGCGAGCACGACGATGTACGCCACGCTGCCGTCGTACCGGGCAATGTTCGAGCGGGAAGGTGTCGAGACCACGGGCGATTTCGGATTGATCGGATCCGAGGATCAGGTCGAGGAGCTCATCGGCGAGTTGGCCCGCTGTGGCGTCACCGATTTCGCAGCGTCGGAGTTCGGACTCAATGCCGACGACCGGGCGCGTACACGCGCCTTGATGTCGCGCATCGCCCGGCAACGAAACGGCACAACGACATGAGCGGGGGCATCGGTGGGCGCCCGCTCGACGGAGTCAAGGTGCTCGACCTCAGCCGCGTCTTCGCCGGGCCGATCGCTGGTCGAACGCTGTCGGACTTGGGCGCAGAGGTGGTGAAGGTCGAGCCGCCCGACGGCGACGTCACCCGACTCTGGGGGCGCAAGACCGCTGGGCTCTCGACCTACTTCACGCAGCAGAACTGCGGCAAGCGCAATGTCTGCATCGACCTCAACGCCGAGGGTGGCCCCGAGCTCGTCGCCCAGCTCGCCGAGCGGGCCGACGTGCTGATCGAGAACTTCCGGCCCGGCGTCATGACCAGGTTCGGCCTCGATTGGAAGGCGCTCTCGGCGCGCAACCCGGCATTGATCATGCTGTCGATCAGCGGATTCGGACAGGACGGGCCTGAGTCGCAACGGGCGGCGTACGCGTCGATCGTCCACGCCGAGGCAGGCATCCTGCCGCCGGCTGTCGGCGACGAGATGCCGCTCGATCTCGACCTCAGCGCAGCGGATGTGCTGTCGGGCATGCACGGGGTGATCGCAGTGCTCGCCGCGCTCCGAGCGCGCGACGCCGGCGGGCCCGGCCAACACATCGACATGGCGATGATGGACGCCATGACGTACTCGGCCGACATCATCATCAACGTCCTCGATGGAGCGCGGAGCAAGGAAGCGATCAACGGCGAGGTGTGGCGCACGGCTGATGGCCCGAAGATGGTGCCCGGTGGGCTGCGTTGGATCTGGCATCAACTCTCCAAGACTGCAGGTCTCGTCGACCCGACTCCCGACGATGCCGACACCAGCGACAAGATCGTCTCGCGCCGGCGGATCATCACCGAGCATCTGTGTGGCCTCCCCGACCGAGCTGCCGTGATCGACGCGTTCGACAACGCGAATCTTGCCTGGGCGGATGTGCGCGACTGCGGCGAGGTGCTCGATTCGCCGACGCTGCTGCACCGCCACACGGTGGTCGACATCGACGACCGGGCGGGCGGAACCCGCAAGGTCATCCGCAACCCGTACCGCATGTCGACCATCGACTTCTCCGACCCGGGCATCGCCGCGTTCCGCGGCGAGCACAACGCCGAGGTGCTCCACGAGTGGCTCGGCATCGCCTCCGACGGGATCGGCTCGCTCGCCACCGACGAATGGGCGGACCGGCACGTTGCTCGCCGCACCGACGACACGGAGAGGTCAACCACGTCATGACGGACGCTCTCGTGCAGCGACTCATCGACGAGTCCAACCTCCGCGATCTCCTCCACCGATATGCATTCGGGCTCGACTACAAAGACTGGGAGATGTGGCGCTCGGTCTTTGCCGAAACGGTGACGATCGACCTGAGCGACTATCAACCCGAACCACCGCCACGGCCAACGCCAGCCGATCGTGTTGTCGCCAACGCACGGGTGCTGTTCGCCGGACTGGAACGCTCGCAGCACTTCATGGGTTCGCATCGCTACGAGATCGACGGCGACCGGGCCACGATCACCGCGCACATGCGCGCTGAGCACTGGCTGCACACCGGTCAGGGCGGCGACAAGTACACGATGTTCGGTACCTACACCGACGACGCTGTCCGCACCGCCGACGGTTGGAAGATCGAGCGCGTGCTACTCCGTCTGCTTCGTGAGGAGGGCAACCGCCACCTCATGCGCGAGGCCGTCCGTCGTGGCAAGCGGGCGCTCGGCGCGGAATGAGATCGGCGCCGAATGAGGTCTGCGGCGTTCAGCGTGGGCGGCGACGCAGGGTCACCACGCGATGCCGGACGCGCCAGCCGGCGTCGGTCTTGACGACGGTGTCGTAGTACGACGCGGTTCCCGCCAAGCCTCCGCGCTGCAAGGCGATGATGCGGAAGCTGAGCGTGACGCCGGCGTCGGTCTCGTCGACGTAGATGTTGGTCATCGTGTGCGTCTTCGGATGCTGCGCGTCTTCGTCCATGAACCGCTTGATCTCGGGGAGTCCGACGAGTAACGGGACGCCGAGGTCGGTCAGATCGAACACCGCATCGTCGGTGAAGACGCGGTCGAGGCCCGGCCAGTCGCGATCGTCGATGGCGTCGCCGTACCGCCCCGGCAGCTCGTGCAGCTCGAGTCGATCCGCTGTGGTGATCGCGTTCGCCGAACCGGGCGCACTCGTCGTCATGGCGTCCTCCTGGTTTCGCTTGTCGGCACCTCAGCCTCGCGCTGCCACCGGTACGCCCACGACCGCGGGCGGTCCGAGTCTCGCACCGGCGATCGCGGGCAATAGGTTCGGCTGCGATCGGCGCAATCCACCGAAAGGGAGCCCGCATGAGACTGGACGGACAGGTCGCCATCATCACCGGAGCCGGGAGTGGCATCGGCGCGGCGAGCGCTCGCCGGTTCGGAGTGGTGGGCGCGCAGGTGCTCGTTGCCGACATTACCCATGTCAAAGCCCAAGACCTGGTGGACGAGCTCGGCGACGCCGCCGCGGTCTTCCGGGCCGACGTGTCGCGCGAGGAGGATGTCGTGGCGATGGTCGGCGAGGCGGTCGCTCGTTGGGGACGTCTCGA
>JANNFQ010000478.1:0-6169 GCA_031380045.1 Acidimicrobiaceae bacterium | reverse complement strand
AACCGAACACCGATCGCCACACCCCCCACAACCTGGCCGATGCGCTGGACGCGTTCGAGGCCGACAGCGTGTTGTGCGAAGCAATGGGCGCCGATCTGGTGCGTTGCTTCGTGACCATTCGTCGCGATGAACTAGCCCGATGGGAAGCCAGCGGCAACGAATGGTCGGTCGAGAGCATCAGCGACTGGGAGCTGGCGGAGTACCTCCCGTTCTACTGACAGTTGCAACCTGTGTTTCGGATTTCTGGCACGGGGCCCCGGTCACTTGTCACTCTGAAACCCTTATAAATCAACGGTTCTGACTGTGCAACAGCATCGAACAGGTGTACGGTTGGCTCGTGCACGCTGGCCGGATCGACTCTCTTGACGATGTCGTCGACGCGGTCGGATCAGGTGACCGCGACCGGGCGTGTCTCGCCCTCGCAGTAGCTGAGTTGAGTGCGTCCGGGTTGTGGGCTGCTGATGGGTTCGTGTCGATGGGATCGTGGATGCAGCACCACTGCCGCCTTTCACGTGTCGATGCGCACAAGCTGTTGACCGAAGGACGCTTCCTGTTGCGGTACGGCACGGTCGCCGAAGCAGCGGTCACCGGGTGCCTGTCGGGCAGCCAGATCCGCTCGATTCGCAGCGCGGTCACCTCGGTGCTGGCTGATCTGTTCGACGAGCATCAACAGACCGTGGTCGACGCGGTCACGGGTCTCGACCCTGTCGCGACCTCTCAGGTCTGTCAGACATGGCGCCAACGCGGCGAGGCAATCATCGACCGCCCAGAACCATCAGTTGCCGATCGGATCTTCAAGTGGTCGAAGTTGGAAGACGGCACCGTGGTCGGGCAGTTCGTGTTCGACCCGACCTCAGGGGCGATCATCCTCGCCGCCCTCGCCAACGCCCGCACCGACGATCGTGGCGACGAACGCACCCACGCACAGACACACGCCGATGCGGTCGCCACGATGGCCGCGTTCTTCAACGCCAACCACGACGGTGACGGCACACCCCGACACCTCCCCCACGTCGGACTCGAACTGCACCTCACCCAACGTTCCGCGGCCGAAGTCCACGACCTGCTGTACCCAGACTGTGATCGCCGCGACTGCTCCAACCACGACACCTGCGAGCCCGACGCACTGTTCGACGCCGTCTTCGGCGCAGGGCTGCGCATGACCACCGACGACGGCACCGTGCTGCCGGCATGGGCAGCCGCGGCGTTCTCATGTGATTGTGTGATCAATCGGGTCCTCACCGCCGACACCGCCCTCCTCGACTACGGCACCAGCGTCCGTTCGGCACCACGCGATCTGTTCCGTGCCGTCGCCAAACGCGACCGCGGCTGCCGCTTCCACGGATGTGACCGCAAAGTGGCCTGGTGCGACGCACACCACGTCAAGCACTGGATCAAAGACGGTCTGATCATCGGAGAAACCAAACTCTCGAACCTGGTCCTGTTCTGTAGCTACCACCACCACCTCATCCACCGCGGACACTGGCACGTCACACTCGACCTGAACGCCGAAGTGACCGTCACCCACCCCGACGGACGCGGCTTCACCACCAGACCACGCGGCTCGCCCCTCATCCGCGAACCCGTCCAACAACTCGCCTTCGCCTGACGCCCCCTTCGGCAGAACACCGCCGACAACACATCCAGAAACCCGCAGCCGCCGTGGACCAACGTCCACGGTGGCAGCGGCGCGTTCCCGTTCAGTCCTGGAGCTGGTCGGGCCGGTCGCCTGATCCAGAGAGGTTCGAACGAGCCAACTCGGGCGTCAGCCCACCGTGAGGCTGCACGGCAACGACAGCACGCCGTTCACGAAGTTCGACCGCACGCGCACCGGCGCGCCGGTCTGCTGCACGTGGATGTTGCGGTGCACCAACTGCTCGAGCAGCAGCCGGATCTCGAGCCGGGCCAGCGGAGCGCCCAGGCAGTGGTGCGGGCCGAACGCTCCGAACGCGACGTGCTCGGGCTTCAGCGGCCGAGTCACGTCGAAGGCCAACGGATCGGGGAACACCGTCTCGTCGAAGTTCGCCGAGGCGTACCACAGCACCACCTTGTCGCCTTCGGCGATGGACACTCCGTGCAGTTCGGTGTCGCGAGTGGCGGTGCGGCGCATGTGCAGCACCGGGGTGGCATAGCGGATCACTTCCTCGACGGCCTGAGGGATGAGCGATGGGTCGGCGCGCAACGCCGCCAATTGATCGGGGAACTGCATCAGCGCCAGCAACCCGTTCGAGATGGCCGTTCGCGTCGTCTCGTTGCCGGCGAACACCAGCAACTGGAAGAAGTTACAGAACTCGCTGTCGGTCAACTGGTCGCCGTCGATCTCGGCAGCGATCAGCTTCGAGACCAGGTCGTCGCCGGGGTCGGCGCGTCGTTGCTCGCCCAGTGCGCGACCGAACTCGAACAGGGCATGAGCCGCCGGGCTGTTGAACGGCAACAGCTCCAACGGCGTGGTGTTGCCGTACGCCGTTGCATCGAGCTGACGATTGCTGGTGCCTTCGACCAACTGGTTCGACAGGTGGACCAGGAAGTCGCCATCGGATCGGGGGATGCCCAGGATCGACACGATGACCCGGATCGGGTAGGGCTCGGACAACAGCAGCACGATGTCGACCTCGCCGGCGCCGACGACATCGTCGAGCAGTTCGTCCAAGATCGCCCGGGTCGCGTCCTCGTACTCGGCCATCCGTCGCAACGTGAACGGTGCGGTGACCAGCCGACGCTGGCGAGTGTGGGCGATGCCGTCGGTCTCGATCAGCGACCGGCGAGCATCCTGCGCCTGCTGCGACAACTCCCACAGGTTCACGTGCTGCTCGCTGGTGTACGTGTCCCAGTCGCGGGTCACGGTGGTGAGATCTTCCTTGGTGGTGATGGCCCAGAAACCGCCGCCCGACCAGTTCCACGGATGCCAGTGCACGGGGTCGTACCGACGCAGCAGGCTGAACGCTTCGTGCGGGATGCCCTGCTCGTACACCTCGGAGCTGGCGATGTCGATGGACGCGAGCTGATCCTCGGTGGGCGCTGCGGCCGCCATCAGATCTGCTCCAGGTACCGGGCGCGCTCCCAGTCGGTGACCACGTCGGGGTCGCCGCTCATCGCCTCCTCAGCAAGGGCTCGTTCGTACTCGGCCAGGACGACGAAGTTCTCGCAGAACTCGGCACCCAACGACGCCGCCAGGTCGCTGGACCGGAACGCCTTGATGGCCGCGTCGATTGCGACCGGCAGCTCGGCACAATCGCCCGGCTCGGTGTACATGTCGCCGACCGCCATCGGTGGCAACTCCAGGTGACGCTCCAACCCGTCGCAACCCGCAGCCAAGACAGCAGCGATGGCCACGTACGGGTTTGCGTCGGCGCCGGCAGATCGGAACTCGACGCGGTTGGCCGGACCGGCGTCGGTGGTCAACCGGGCCAGCACCGTACGGTTGTCGCGACCCCAGTGCACATGCGTGGGAGCGAACGTGTACGGCCGCACGCGCCGATAGCCGTTGGGCAGTGGAATGCCCACCAGCGACATCGCTTGCGCGTGGTGCAGCAGACCGGCGGTCCACTGCGACATGGTCGGATTGGGAAGCCCGTCGGCGGCCTGGCCGAACTGGTTCACACCATCGGTGTTCAGGCTGCTGTGGATGTGCATGCCCGAGCCGCTCTGCCCCGTCATCGGCTTGGGCATGAACGTGGCCCGATGACCGTGCTGCACCGCCACCTGCTTCACGATGGACGTGAACAGCACGGTGTTGTCGGCGGTGGTCAACGGATCGCTGGGACCGAAGTTGATCTCGAGTTGGCCCGGGCCGTATTCGGGGTTCGACGACTCCAGCGGAATGCCTGCCCCCAGCAAGGCGGCACGCATTGCGGCAACAATGGTCTCGAGCTCCAGCGCATCGGTCAGCGAGCTGTACTGCACGTGCTCTTGGATGGGCTGCCAGTCGGGTCTGCAGATGTAGCACTCGAGCTCGGTGGCGACCACCGGATCGAAACCGAGTTGGTGGCACCGCGTCACCTGTCGATGGACCAGACCGCGCGGATCCAACGCGTGCGGCCGGCCGTGTTCGTCGAACGAGTCGGCCATGACGATGGCGTACCCCGGCCGGTGCGTCAGCAGCCGGAAGCTGCCGAGGTCTGGTGTGAGGTGCATGTCGAGGAAACCGGTGCCCATGTTGATGATCGGCGAATCGACGATCTCGCACTGCACGTCGAACACATAGATGGCGTCGGCGATGTTGACCCCACCCATGGCGACGCTGGAGATGAACCGTGCCGCCGGCACTCGCTTGCCGCGCAGGTGCCCATACGTGTCCACGGCCCCGACCTCGACCGTATGGATGCCGTGCTCGGCGATCTGCTCGGCGATGCCAGCCAGCACTCCGTCACGTGATGTCATCGCCGTGCACTTTCATGGCAGGTCGTCATCCCAGCTCGGGCACCAGCACGAAACGACCATCGACATCGCCACGCCGCAGCCGGTCGTGGGCTTCATTGGCGTGACTCAAGGGCAGTGCCTCCACCGTGTACTCCAACGGCTGGCGACGTGCCAGCTGCAGCAGTTCGGCCAACTCGGCGTTCGAACCCCAGATGCTACTCATCAGTCTTGCCTCGTGCGGAACGGCGCCCAGACCGAACGGCACGCGCCCACCGAACAGCCCGACCACCACGATCAGACCCTGGCGGCGAACGCGATCGACCGCGCTGGACAGCGTTGCCGTGGCGCCGACGAAGTCGATGACGACATCGAACGTTCCGGCCGCGCCGGTGGCGCTGGCATCGGCGGGGTCGAACGCCTGGTGGGCACCCAACTGCACCGCACGGTTGCGCTTCGACGACGACAGGTCGCCGGCGTACACCTGCGCGTCGGTCAGCATGCGCAAGTACTGCACCGCGAACTGACCCAGGCCTCCGGCGCCCAGCACCAGAACTCGCGGGTCGGCGCTGCGCCGCAATGTCTCGAGGCTGTGCTTCACGGCGCGGTACGCGGTCAGCCCTCCGCATGCCAGCGGCGCGGCGCGTACGGGGTCGAGCGAGCCGAGCGGATGCAAGTAGACGCGGTCTTTCACCGCGAACTGCTCGGTGTAGCCACCGTCCTGGAACAGCCCGATCTCCTTGCCGTTCGGGCACAGCATCTCTTGACCCGACGCGCACATGTCGCATCGACGGCAGCCCCACGGCGCGTAGACCATGACCGGTCCGAGCTCGGCATGCAGCCCCGTGACCTCGTGGCCCAGCACCAACGGCATCGGGCTGGGATAGACCCCGTCGACCACGTGCAGATCGGAGTGGCAGACGCCGCAGGCCAACACCTGGATGACGTCGGGCCCGGTAGGAGCCGGCCGATCCTCCATCTGCAGGGGCTGCCCGGCTGAGCGGAGGACGACAGCGCGCATGCGCCATACTGTAGATCAAAGATCAGAGATCGACGGGCGACGCCTCCGTTCATCGCCGGCCGAAAGGTGACAGACACGGCCGAGACCCAACCCGGTGGGCGGTAAGTTCGGCGGATGAGTACTCGTCATCTGGAACAGTCCCGCACGTTTCCGGCCAGCATCGACAACGCCTACGACACCGTGCTGTCGGCACCGTTGACCGACATCTTCAACCGCCGCTACCGCTTGATCGCACCGATCGCCGAGGTCTCTGGTCAAGAGGGGCAATGGGGCAGCACCGTCGGTCAGACGCGAACCATTCGGCTGAGTGACGGCGCGACGATGTTCGAGACGCTCACCGTGGTCGATCGCCCGCATCGCTTCGGCTACACGATCAGCAAAGTCACCGGCAAGCTGAAGCCGCTCGTGGCCGGCGCGGCCGGAACGTGGACGTTCGATGCCGCCGGTACCGGTGTGCGCATCACCTGGGCATGGGACGTGACCCCCACGAAGCTCGGTCGGCTGGCGATGCCGATGTTTGCGCGACTGTGGTCGGGATCGGCCCGCCAGGCAATGGACCAGATCGAGAAGATCCTGGTCGCCTGACGATCGAGACGCGCACTCAGCACAAAGCGAGCGCGCACCTCAATCGGGGGTCGTGGTCGACCAGAAGCCCTTCTTCTTCAACGCCACCACGGCCTGGTGGCCACTGGCGACGAGGTGTTCGGTCATGGCCGCCCGGGCGCCGAGCGCATCGTGTTGTTCAATGGCCGCCAACACCCGATCGTGATGCCTGGCGGCCAGCACTGCCCA
>JANNFQ010000414.1:0-16469 GCA_031380045.1 Acidimicrobiaceae bacterium | reverse complement strand
CATCGTCGATGCAGTCCGCACTCCGGGCGGCAAGCGCAACGGCAAGTTGAAGGATTGGCACCCAGCGGCTTTGGCCGCCCACGTCCTGAAGTCGCTCCAAGAGCGAAACAACCTCGATCCCGAGAGCGTCGATGACGTGATCATGGGTTGCGTCATGCAGGTGGGCGAGCAGTCGCTGAACATCGGCCGGAACGCGGTGCTGGCGGCGGGGTGGCCCGAGTCGGTACCGGCCACCACCGTCGACCGCCAGTGCGGCTCCAGCCAGCAGTCGATGCACTTTGCCGCGCAGGGTGTCATGGCGGGCGCGTACGACATCGTCATCGCCGCCGGCGTCGAAGTGATGACCCGCACGCCGATGGGTGCATCCGTCGTCAAGGACATGGGTTTCCCGTTCCCGCAAGAGCAGCTCGACCGATATGCCGCGACGGGCCTGCCGCCGCAGGGCATCGGTGCCGACATGATCGCCGACGAGTACGGCATCTCGCGTGAGGATCTCGATGCCTTCGGCGCACAGAGTCAGCAACGCGCAGCCACCGCCACCAAGGAAGGTCGCTTCGAGCACGAGATTGTGCCAGTGCCGGTCGACTTGGGGAACGGCATCGAGATGATGACCGCCGACGAGGGCATTCGCGAATCGACCACACCCGAGACGCTCGCCAACCTGAAGCCAGCGTTCAGCCCCGAGGGCAAGATCACCGCCGGCAACTCGTCGCAGATCTCCGACGGCGCATCGGCTGTGCTGATCATGAGCGCCGCGAAGGCCAAGGAGCTGGGCATGAGGCCGCGAGCGCGGTTCCATTCGTTCGCCGTCGCCGGCGCCGATCCCGTCACCATGCTGAAGGGTCCCATTCCGGCTACCAAGAAGATCCTCGAGAAGAGCGGTCTCAGCATCGACGACATCGATCTGTTCGAAGTGAACGAGGCGTTCGCATCGGTGGTCCTGGCATGGGCGAAAGAGACGGGCGCCGACATGAGCAAGGTCAACGTGAATGGTGGAGCGATCGCGCTTGGGCACCCGCTCGGCTCGTCGGGCACCAAGTTGATGGCCACGTTGCTGAACGAGCTCGAGCGCACTGGCGGCCGCTATGGCATGCAGGTCATGTGCGAAGGCGGCGGCATGGCCAATGCCACGATCATCGAACGGATCACGAACGAGGAGCAGGTCTGATGCCCAGGTTCGACATCAACGGCGCCTCGGCGATCGTCACCGGCGGCGCTTCAGGAATCGGCGAGGCCTCGGCCCGCCAGCTGGCGGCATTGGGCGCCCACGTCATCATCGCCGACCTGCAGGAAGAGTTGGGCACCTCGGTGGCCAACGACATCGGCGGCCTGTTCGTCAAGTGCGATGTGTCCAGCGAGGCCGACGGCCAGGCTGCTGTGGCCGCGGCGTCAGAGATGGGGCCGCTGCGCGCGTTGGTGAATTCGGCGGGTCTCGGTCGGGCCAGCCGTACCGTCGACCGCAACAACGATCCGATGGAACAGTCGCTGTTCGATTTCGTCATCAAGATCAACCTGTTGGGCTCGTTCAACATGTTGCGTCTGTCGGCTGCGGCCATGGCCAAGACTCAGCCCGATGTCGATGGGGCGCGCGGGGCCATCGTGAACATGGCATCGGCTGCCGCCTTCGACGGCCAGATCGGCCAGGCGGCGTACTCGGCATCGAAGGGCGGCATCGTTGGAATGACCTTGCCGATCGCCCGCGATTTGTCGGCCGTGGGCATCCGCGTGAACACGGTGGCCCCTGGTCTGATCGACACGCCCATCTACGGCACCGGCGAGCAGTCCGACGCGTTCAAGGCGCACCTCGGCCAGTCGGTGCTGTTCCCAAAGCGTCTCGGTTCCGCAGAAGAGCTGGCCTTCATGGTCATCGAGCTGATCACCAACCCGTACATGAATGCGGAGGTCATCCGTGTGGATGGCGGCATCCGCATGCCACCGAAGTAGGAGAACTGACCATGACCGACACGACATCAGAGGCCGCCCCCGAAGCCGTCCTGACCGAGCAGCGCGGGCGCGTGTTGCTGATCACGTTGAATCGTCCCGAGGCGATGAACGCGATCAACGGCGCGCTCTCGCACGGTCTGTGGGCAGCTGTCGAACGCCTCAACAACGATCCCGGTCTGACCGCTGGTGTGCTGACCGGTGCCGGTCGTGGGTTCTGCGCCGGCATGGACCTGAAGGCGTTCTCGCGCGGCGAGGACATCGGGCCGATGATGACCTTCATCCAGAACGGTGCCGAGAAGCCGTTGATCGGCGCCATCGAGGGCTTTGCCTTGGCTGGTGGGCTGGAGCTGGCGCTTAGCTGCGATCTGCTGGTTGCGGCCGCAGGTGCGAAGTTGGGCATTCCCGAGGTCGGCGTCGGGCTGTTCGCGGCCGGCGGCGGCTTGCTGCGGCTTCCCAGTCGGGTCGGCTACGGCAAGGCCATGGAGATGGCCATCACCGCCGATCCGATCACCGCCGAAGAAGGTGCCGAGTTGGGCCTGATCGCCCGCGTCGCCGAGAAGGGCACCGCGGTCGACGTGGCGATGGCGCTGGCCGAGCGCATCGCCCGCAACGCCCCGCTGGCGGTGGCGGCCTCGAAGCAGCTCATCAAGGCGACGCAGGGCACCACCGAGGCCGAGTTCTGGGCCATTCAGGGGCCGTTGCAGGGCAAGGTGTTCACCTCCAGCGACGCGAAGGAGGGTCCGAAAGCGTTCGCCGAGAAGCGAGCGCCCGAATGGACCGGTAGCTGACGCCTGTCAGTCAGACCCGGTGGCTCGCTGCACGCAACGATGCACGAAGTCGAGCTTGGTCTGCACCTGGGGTGTCAGTACGAATGGGTACGGGCGAGCATGCCCCAGGCCCAGGTTGATCTCGTTGACGGCAGCGGTGATGCGATGCCACCGCTGCAGCATCGAGCGCAGCGAGTCGGGGTGCGAGGCCGGCCGATCCAGCCCGAAGGCATCCACGGTCTCGATGCCGTCGCGTAGATGCAAGTAGTGGGCGAAGGTCTCGGCCCAGTCCTCGCTGGGATGCGCGGTGGCGTAGCCACTGACATGCGTATCGGGCACCGGCCGGCCCAGATGCTGGTAGTGGCGTTCCAGCGCTGCTTGGTAGTCCAGCCGCTCGTCGCCGAACAACGACCGGAACTCGTCGAGGGCATCGTTCTGGTCGACCAACCTGGTCCAGAAGTGGTGTCCGATCTCGTGTCGAAGATGCCCCAGCACTGTGCGGTCGGGTTCGCCGAAGTGCACACGGGCGGCCTCGCGAAATCGATCGTCCACCTCACGGAGATCGATGGTGACTACCCCCGGACGGTGGCCGGTGACCCCCTCGCTGTCGGGCAGGTACACCAGATCGAAGACGACTCCACCGGTGCCATCGACTGCGCGTGGGCCGATGGGCAGATGCAGTGTCCACAGCTGGAAGATGAGGCGACGCTTTTCTTGCTCGGTGGTGCTCCATGCCAGGACGGCGTCGATGCTGGAGTCGTCGGGCCGGCCTCGTGTCAACCGACACGACGCGCACCACACAGCGCCACTGTCGGCATTCAACATCCAGTTGCAACCCCACGCGAAGTTCAGGCAACGCCACCACAGGTCGTCGCCGGTGCCGGCAGTCGTGTACCCGGCGGTGTGCATGGACTGCAGCGGGCGAAGTTCGCCGTCGTGGGAAAAGAAGCCCAGCGCCGAGCCACAGTTGTCGCACTCGGCCGACATGAACGAGGCCTCGGTACCGCAGACCTGGCAGCTGAACCGGCGCATGGATCAGGGCTCGAACCGATGGCCGTCGAACGACGGATGGATCGATGCGGTTGTCGGGTCGTTCACGGTGCAAGCGATCGCAGACGGGAGTGCACTGCGGAAGTGTCGCGCAACAACGTGGCGGCTGGCGCTGCTCACGTGGACACCGCGCGGGCCACGACCAGTCGTTCGGTGACGGCGAGGTACTGATCGGCGACCGTGGTCCAGCTGTGCAGTACCGCTCAGCAGCTCGACGGCATGGGGGAACGCACTGGCAACGACCGGGAGGCCGGCCGTGATTGCCCCGACCAACACCGGCGAGGTGATGTGATCGCGTGATTCGTACGGCAGCACCGCAACCTTCGCCGACGCGATGAACCGGTCGAGTTCGCCTGGCCCTCGATGTGCATCGTCGAAGGTGACCGAGCCCACGACGCCTGCGGCCCACGCGCGCCGGATCAGCGAGTTTCGATGCTGGTCGCCGTTCCTGGCGAATGCATTGGGCTGGGCGTGCCCAGCGACCGTGTACTGAGGCCGGGGCCGCAGGTCGCCCAGCAGCGCCAATGCGTCGATGACATGCTCGATGCCCCGACCCGGTCCCAACGGCCCCCACGTGAGCAGCTGAGGGCTCCTGTGGTCGTGCTCGGCGCTCTGCCTGGCGTGCGGATCTGGGATCGACCCGCCGTGAGGGATCATCGCCACGCGCGACGGATCGACCGAACAGGCGTCGATCAGAGGCTGCCGCGCGCCGCTCGACATCACGATCGTGCAATCCGCCGCGCCGACGACGGCTGTCAGCAGCGCGCGCGGACGTTGCGTCGGGCGCGCGTACACGTTGTGCACCACCACCACGCTGGGCATCTGCAGCGACTGCAGCACGGACAGCACGTGCGCGCCGTCGATCTCGCCGTCGACATCGTCGTCGTACTGCACGATGGCCACATCGGCGGGCGCTGTCGCCGCCGCGACCTGACCATGGTCAGCGCCGACGGCCTGGACGTGGTGTCCCCGGCTGCGAAGCTCTTCCAGCAGCGGAGGAACCATTGTCGTCGATCTGCACCCCGTTGGCGACACAGTGCTCAGCAGCAAGAATCGCCGAGTGATCGCGGCGACCCGACCGACGGTCGAAGACGGGGGCATGTGTACTCAGCGGTGCGCTGCGGTGCGGGGGAGCAGCGATGCCTGACATGGATCGCACAACCACCACTCGGCCGGGCCTGGAAGGACGTCGTCGGCCGAGCAGGCGAAGTGTTGCAAGCATCGCCAGCAGCGACGGGTGGGCAGGGCCGGCGCGCTGTTGGCCTGCGATCGCTGGTCGGGTTGCTCGTTGGGGCTCATGGCACGTCCTGTCGTTCGGCTCGGGAGCGGCGTCGGGCCGGCACAGGAGCGCCGACGGCCGTCGGCTCCGTGAACAAGGCGTCCTACCAAGAGGAAGGTTCACCCTATCGACAGCAGGTGACCAGACGCAGGCCCACGAACCAGCTGACGGCGGATCGTCGCAGATCGACGCATGCAGTTCACACAGCGGGCGCAAGACTCCATCAGAATGAGCGCCGTGACCGAGCCGACCGATGAACGGGCGCCCCGCCCCGACGATGCGCTCGATCGAGACATCCGGCTGCTGGGTCGCTTGCTGGGAGAGGTCATCGCCGAGCAGGCCGGCCCACAGGTGTTCGACCTCATCGAGCGACTCAGACGACACGCGGTCACGCATCGCCGGGCCGGCTTCGACGACCTTGTCGCGCTCGACGAGCAACTCGACGGCATCCGGCCCGAAATCGCCGTCCACGTGGTACGCGCATTCAGCTGGTTCTCGTTCCTCGCGAACATCGCCGAGGACGTGCATCACGCGCGTCGTCGGCGTCATCACCGGTCCGTCGGTTCGGCGCCACAACCGGGCAGCTTGGATCACGCAGTTGCGGCGCTGGCCGACCTGGGGTGCACCGCCAATCAGATCGTGGCCACATTGGCCAAGGTCGAGGTCAGTCCCGTGCTGACAGCGCACCCGACCGAAGTACGCCGGAAGACCATCCTGGACACACAACGACGGGTCGCCGAACTGCTGCACGCGCGCGACCGGATGATCATGGACGACCACGACAGCGCCGCGTGGGAACACGAGTTGAAGTTGCAGGTGCTCATGCTGTGGCAGACCGCGATGTTGCGGTTGTCGAAGCTACGCGTACGCGACGAGATCGCCGAGGCGCTGCGCTACTACGAGTTGACGCTGTTCCGTGAACTGCCGTCGTTGCAGCTCGACGTCCAGCGATGCGTCGAACGAATGGCGGGTGTTGCGGCACCCCACCTGGCGCCGGTTGTGCGTATGGGGTCGTGGATCGGCGGCGATCGCGATGGCAATCCGTTCGTCACTGCCGATGTACTGCGGATGGCCGTCGATCAGCAGTGCACCATGGCGTTCGCGCATCATCTCCGCGACCTGCATCAGCTGTCGATCGAACTGTCCATGTCGTCACGGCTGGTGACACCAGACCCGCGACTGGTGGCGTTGGCCGACGCTTCCGGTGACGACTCGCCGTTCCGTGCCGACGAGCCGTATCGCCGCGCGCTGCGGGGCATGCATGCCCGATTGGCGGCTGCGGCGATCGCCGCGCTTGGGTCGGTGCCCGGTGCAGCCCCCCATCGCGACATGGCGCCCTATGAAGGGCCCGGTCAGTTGCTGGACGATCTGCACATCGTCGACCGGTCGCTTCGGTCACACGGCGCCGGTGCGCTGGCCGATGCCTTCGTCGTGCCGCTACGAACCTCGGTCGAGGTGTTTGGCTTTCACCTGTGCACCCTGGATCTACGCCAGAACAGCGACGTTCACGAGCGCGTCGTCGCCGAGATGCTGCGCCATGCAGGGGTCGTTGACGACTACGGCGCGATGACAGAACAGTGCAAGGTTCAGGTCTTGCGCGACGAGCTCGCGACACCCCGACCGCTGGTCAGCCGAACGATCACGTACAGCACCGAGGTGGTCGGCGAACTGGCGATCATCGAAACCGCTGCCGATGCAGTTCGACGTTTCGGTCCGCGGGTCATCGGCCACTACGTGATCTCGAAGTGCCAGTCGGTCAGTGACCTGTTGGAAGTGGCGATCCTGTTGCGCGAGGCGGGGCTGTTCCGACCTGGCCCCAGCCCGGATCTGGCCGTGGACATCGTGCCGTTGTTCGAGACGATCGACGATCTGGCCAACGCCGGTACGACCGTTGCCGAATTGCTTTCCATGCCCGAGTACCGCGCGTGGATCGCCGCGTCGCGCCACGACACCCAAGAGGTGATGTTGGGTTACTCGGACAGCAACAAGGATGGGGGGTACCTCGCTGCCAACTGGGCCCTGTACAGGGCGCAGGTCCAGGTGGTGGATGTGTGCCGCCATGCTGGCGTGCGGTTGCGTTTCTTCCACGGCCGGGGCGGCACCGTGGGCCGCGGCGGCGGCCCAAGCTACGAGGCCATCCTGGCGCAGCCGCCCGGTGCGGTCGATGGCACGTTGCGCCTGACCGAGCAGGGTGAGGTCATCGCCGCGCGCTACGCAGACAGCGATGTCGCCCGGCGCAGTCTGGAAGCTTTGGTGGCTGCGGCGACCGAAGCGACCGCCGCGAGTTCGACGCAACCCATCGATGACGAGGCCGGCTCGCAGCAGTCGCATGATCGGTATGTCGAGACGATGGAGCGGCTGGCCGCCCACTCTCTCGGTGCCTACCGCACACTGGTGTATGACACCCCTGGTTTCGTTTCGGTGTTCCGGTCGCTGACACCGATTCGCGAGATCAGCACGTTGAACATCGGCAGCCGCCCAGCCTCACGTTCGAACTCGGATCGCATTGAAGATCTGCGGGCGATCCCGTGGGTCTTCAGCTGGAGCCAGTGCCGAATCATGCTGCCCGGTTGGTATGGGGCCGGCACGGCCTTCCAGTCGTGGGCCATCGACGATGAACGTGCGCAGCAATTGGGCGACATGTATCGAACGTGGCCGTTCTTCCGCACGGTCATGTCCAACATGGGCATGGTGCTGGCCAAGACCGATCTGGACATCGCCGCCCGCTACGTGCGTCTGGTGCCTGATCAGCACGTGGCTCAGCGCGTGTTCCACCTGATCCGCGCCGAACACCGACTGGCAGTGGATTGGGTGCAACGGATCACCGGGCAGCCGCTGTTGGGCGACAACCCGTCGTTGGCTCGCAGCATCCGCAATCGCTTCCCGTACCTCGATCCCCTCCACCACTTGCAAGTCGAGATGCTCGGCAGGTTACGCAGCGGCGACGACGGCGAACTGGTCGTTCGGTGCATCCAGCTGACCTTGAACGGTGTGGCTGCAGGTCTGCGCAACAGCGGTTGAGGCCCGGCGTCCGGCCGATCGAGGCCCGGCGGCTGGTACGGTGAAGTCTCAACTTGGTAGGGACGCCTCGTTTGGGCAGGACGACCAGTTCGGTTGTCGCCCCGCACACAGGCCCGACGCCTCTCCTGAAAACAGATCGCCTTCTCATCACGGATCGCCCGTCATCTCGGATCGCCCGTCATGTCGAATCGCCCGTCATGTCGAATCGCCAGTCATGTCGAATCGAGGAGTGTGTCATGCCAGAACGTCGAAGATTGAAGCTGGGCACCGGCCTCGGGCTGGTCGGGCTGTCGGCGTCGGCACTGGTTGCTGCCGCGGCCGCCGATGTTCATCCAATGGAAGATTCGCAGCCAACGGTGCGGTTGTGTGGGCGCTGCCGCAAGCGGCCCTCCGCCGATCCCGAGCTGTACCCCAAAGCTCGCCGCGAATGGTGGCTGTGCCCGTCGTGTCATGTTGCGCTCTTTGGTCGCGACTGAACTGCGACCGTCGCTTGAACGACACCGAAGCGTGCATGCCAATGCTTCGCGCGTCGACACCCATCGGCTGCTCGTGAATCTCGATCAGGCGACGCGCATCGCCGTTGCCTTCGCCTGTCAGACCGCTACAACACAGCGCTCTGGCCTGGGTGCGGTGTGCACCGGCGTGCTGTCGGTGGCGGGCGCTGGCGTGTCGCTCATGGCATCCGGCCGCTCTGGAACCGTCAGCATTTCCGATGCATATGTCGGCACACTCGAGGACGTTCAGTTCGCGATCGGCGTCGGACCGAGTCACGACGCGTTCGCATCAGGCCGGCCTGTCCTCACCCCATGCTTCGACGATCGCGCCTCGTCGCGTTGGCCGTCGTTCGTCGATCTCGCTCGCGCCAACGGCGTCGCGGCAGTGTTTGCGTATCCGTTGGGATTCAACGGTGCCAGCATCGGAGTGTTGTCGCTGTATCAGCCGGCCGATGGCAACTTGACGATGTCGCAGCACGACGACTCGGTGGCGATGGCCGAGATGATCACCGAGACACTGCTGACCATGCAGGACACCGCGCCGGACGGCATGTTGGCAGCGGGCCTCGAAGACGCAGTGTCATATCGGGCGCAGGTCTATCAGGCGTCCGGCATGGTCGCTGTCCAGTTGCGCATCCCAGTATCCGATGCGCTCCTTCGTATGCGCGCCCACGCCTTTGCAACTGGCGCGTCGGTCGGATTCGTCGCCGCAGACATCGTTGCCCGGCGGCTTCGGTTGGACGATGATGCAAAAGGGTCGCGGAATGGCCTTGTTGCCGGAACACGGGAGTAGTGGTTCATGCCCGACGATGAACGGAAGATGGGTCTCGAGCGTCAGGCGCTGACCGCCCTGACATTCGTCGAGATCGTTGACACCCTTGTCGGTGACTTCGACGTCATCGAGGTGCTCACCGTGCTGACGTCGCGCTGCGTGCAACTGCTCGACACTTCGGCCGCTGGGATCCTGCTTGCCGACCCCGATGGGCACCTGCGGGTCATCGGTGCGTCCACCGAGCAGATCGAGCTGCTCGAGCTGTTCCAGATCCAAAACGACCAGGGTCCGTGCCTCGATTGTTACAGCACGGGTGCGGTGGTCGTCGAGAGCGATCTGCGTCGTTCTACTCCCTGGCCGAAGTTTTCGGCCGAGAGCGTGCGAGTGGGGTTCCCCTCGGTCTGCGCTGTGCCGATGCGCCTGAACGACGTCATCCTTGGCTGCATGAACCTGTTCATGGCCGAACCGGTTGCGTTGTCCGCCGGCGAGGTTGCCATCGCCCAGGCGTTGGCCGACGTGGCCAGCATCGCCATCGTCCAAGATCTGGCCACTCGCCAGGCGGTCATTCGCGAAGATCAGTTGCAGCACGCGCTGAATAGCCGCATCGCCATCGAGCAAGCGAAGGGCATGATCGCCGAACGCGGCGGGATGGACATGGACGATTCGTTCGCAAAGCTCCGATCCTTCGCGCGCAACAACAATCGTGGCCTCACCGAAGTGGCCGAAGCGCTGGTCGCAGGCACGCTGCCCATCGAGAAGTTGAGTGGTCGCCGGGCTACAGACAATCCGTGATGCGGTACGAAGTGCCCATAGCGCACAGTGCACAACCAGAGTAGGTTGACAACCGGAGCAGTGTCACTGCTTCAGATCGCGTCGCTCTGGACCCCGGTTGCGCTCATTCCCCTCGGGAGGGCACGTGACTGCATGCGACGGACCAGCAGATCATCCCGGGGTGGCAACGCGCCACCATGAACGCATTTGCCTGTCGTTGAGCGTTGCGACCGATGGCGGCTTGCGCACGGTCAGCGTCGGTGGTGACATCGACCTGGGCACCCGCTCGGCCGTTCTCTCAGCGTGTGTTGCCGACGACAACCGCGACGTGGTGGTTGATCTGCACGCGACCACGTTCATCGACTGCGGCGGCTATGGCGCACTGGTCGCTGCGCGTCGCGACTTGGAAGACCGCGGGGGATCACTCAGATGGTCGGCGCCCACGGGCCAACCCGCCCGGTTTCTCGCGTTGCTGGGATCGCTGGAGCAGCGGAGCTGAACTCCGGCGTCGGGTGACGCTCGGCCCTTGGGCCCATGTCGCCGACGCTCAGGCCAGCCGACGCTGACTGCCCGATTCCTCGAGCAGCGAGATCTCCAACCGGGTCCATCGGCCGAAGGCGCCTTCGTACGCGGTCGACAGGCCTCCACCGGCATCTGCGATCAGGTCGCCCAGCGCACTGAGCACCGACCGGTCATCGTCGTTCGACTCGTCGTGGGGGTCTGACGTGATCGTGTACACGCGGTTGTCACCCACCAGGAAGTCGAGCGTCTTGTTCTGCACGCGGAGCTCGAATCGAATCGACGCAGTGCCGGCGTTCAACGCATCGCGAACCAGTTCCTGCGCCGTGCGATAGACCAGACGAGTGGTGCTCGGGTCGATCGGCGAACCATCGGTCTCGACCGAAAGCTCGGTGGTGATGCCGTGGTCGTCCAGCTGGTGCAGCAGCGCCTCGAGCGCAGTCGCCAGACTGCCATTGCTGAAGTCGGGCGGCGAGATGTCGACCAGCAACGAACGCAGCGAGCGCACGCTTTCGGTGATGCCGGCCGATGCGGCATCCAGGCACAGGTCGCCATCCGAAGCTGTGCGCGCCGCAGCCAGGCTCATCGACGAGCCAACCAGGTTCTGCAGCGTGCCGAAGTGCAAACCATCGGCTATCCGACGGCGTTCTGCATCAGAGGCAGCGATGGCGTGTCCCAACAGGCGGTGACGCTGTCGCTGGCCGGACCGCAACCGCCGGGCAAGCGTCAATGCCAGCGGGATCTGGATCAGCTCGACGCACAGAACAGCGCCGATTGCAATCGGTATGAAGCGTCGAGACAGATCGCGGCCCACGGCCGCGACGCCGCTGTAGCGGTAGTAGGTCTCGTACAGCAGCGGCGTCCCTTCGATGGTGGCCGACGGCACGTAGATCTCCAGTAGCCGCTCGCCGGTCTCGAACTTGTTCTCGTCAGCCGACAGATCACTGACCGATGCCACCGCATCGCTGCCGTGGAACAAGGCCGCCTCCTCGGGCTCCAGCTCGAACTGTTGACCGATCAGCCGGGGCTCGTTCGAGTAGACCACGGTGCCCGCTTCGGTCCACAGCTTCACACTGACCAACGAGTCGTTCAGAATGCCGGCGCGCACGGCGTTGTCCAACTCAGCCAAGGCAAGCGGGTCGCCACCGATCGCGGCATCCGACAGCATCGGCTCGACCAGCTGACGCGCTTCGTCGATCGATCGATCAAGCGCGTCCCTGATGGCGATGTCCACTGCGGTGTTGCGGCTGACGCGAGCCGTCACGTAGCTGACGACCAACGCTGCGGTCAGCCCGGTCAACACGAACCACAGCAACAGCCGGCGCGTCGAGACAGACGATGGGCCGCGACGCTGTTCGGCCGCGGGACGGCCGAATCGCAACGGCATCCGCCCGCCCCGACGGCCGAACTCGCCTTCCGCCGCTCTGCCGCCCACGTGTTCACTCTGCGCACTTCGGCAGCTCGGCGCCAGAGCGACATTGGACCTACGCCTCTGGTCGCGATCGGTCGCAGTACGTGCACTCGACCGCGAGCGAGCGATCGATCGCCTACCGACTTGCTATGCAGGCAGGCTGGCGACCTGGCGCAACGGCTCGTCGGCAGGAAGGTTCTTGAGTGCCCAGATCGCGGCCTGCGTACGGTCGGTGACACCGATTCGCTGGAACAGTCGGCCGCAGTGCGACTTGACGGTCTTGTCACTGATGCCCAGCAGCCGGGCAATCTGCTTGTTGCCGTGTCCGCCGGCGATCAGCAGCAAGATCTCGCGCTCGCGTGGCGTCAGTGACGATGCGGGAACCGGTTGTTCGCGGCTGCGGTTGAACAACTGGGCGGCCACGACCGGGCTCAATGCCATGCCACCTTGCACCACCGACCGGATGCCGCTGACCAGGATCTCGGGATTGACGTCCTTCAGCAAGTATCCGACAGCACCGGCATCGAGGGCTGCATTGATCTGCGCCTGATCGTGGAAGGTGCTGAGGGCGATGATGTACACCCCCGTGGTCTGCGCGGCGATGGCAGCCATGGCACTGATGCCGTCCATGACCGGCATGGCCACATCCATGATGACCACGTCGGGCAGCAGATCCAGCACCATGTCGACGGCTTGCTGCCCGTCGGCTGCGACCCCCACCACCTGGAAGTCGCTATGTGTCGATAGCCATTGCTCCAGACCGGTGCGCACCAATGAGTGATCGTCGACAACGACAATGCGGATCATTTGCCCTCTTTCAGTTCGAGCGTGACCACGGTGCCCGACCCTGGGGTCGAGTCGACGGTCAACGTTGCACCCATCTCGCACGCAAGATCGCGTACGAGTTGTAGTCCGAAGTGCCCGGCAGCGCGTTGGGCGCGATCGGTGCCCTGTTCGAAGCCCACACCATCGTCGCAGATCTGCAGACGCACCAGGGGACCGGTGCGTTGGACAGAGATCGACACCAATTGCGCCTCGGCGTGGGCAGCGACGTTGCGCAACGCCTCGCGAGCGACGCGCAGCATGAGCAGTTCATTGAGCGGTGTGTACCGCTCGGCGGGCACGTTCGAGTGCACGGCCATGCCCGCATCACGCATTGCCTCGACCAGATCGTCCAGGCCCGCCAGCCAACCGGTGGCCGGCACTTGCACGGGATAGATGCTGTTCAGCAACGAGCGCAAGCCGGTGACGGTGGTGCGTGTGGTGTTGGCCAACTCGCGCAGCCGCTCGTCGAGTGGAGCGGGGGCGTCGTTGGCGACGGCGCCCAGCGTGAACGACACGCCCACCAGCTCTTGCACAGCGCCGTCGTGCACCTCGCCGGCAATGCGTCGTCGCTCGGCATCCGACGACGAGGTCAGCCGCTCGAGCAGGCGCTCGCGTTCGTGTCGTTGCCGTCGCGTGTGCCGGGGAGCCGACAGGCTGTACGGCACCAGAATGGCCGTGAGCAACAGCAGACCACCACCCAGAACGGGCAGCAGCTCGTCGCTGCTCGCGAATCCTTCCGACGAGATGCCATCACTGGGATACGAGATAGTGATGACCATGGGGACACCCTGCATAGTTTCAATTCGTGTGTGCATGTCGACGACGCTGGCCGCATCAGCCGGCCCGTGGGGTGCAACCTGAGCGAACCGCTGCATGCCGGTGGTCATCCACTGGTCGTCGCCCTCGGTCCACGGCGGGACGGCAATCAGCGTGCCGACCAACGAGGTGTCGTCGGCCCACACGATCTTTCCGGCGTCGGTGGCGATGGTCACTGCGGTGGCGCCGCCGTACTTCTTCAGCGCCACGGCCTCAACCCGCATGGCGTCCAAGGCTGACAGCTTGCGGTCGAGGAACGCCTCGGTGATCAGCGGGGCCAATGCAACGCGAGCAGCCAGTCCGCCGTGCTGCTGCACCGCTTCATATGCCCGACGGTCAGAGATGCGGCGGAAGATCGATACTGTGACGGCGCCGGCGCCGACGCACAGCACGACGGCAGCGACCATCGAGACAGCGACCGAGCGGCGGGTCATCCAGACGATGCGTCGATTCGCGACTGCGTCGGTCGAGCGGCGGCGCGGTTGCTCCAGCGCCTGGACGCGCATCTCAGTGCCCTCTGAGCAGCATCGTGAAAACGACTACGTCCACCACTTGCATCGCCCGCGCCCGCCTTGCCTCGACTCGCCCCTGCCGGTGAGATCGTTCAGGGATTCTAAGCCGCCCGATGGTGTTGAATCAATGACTTCCAAAAGTACCTCGCAACGTGATGACTGGATGACGCAGCGTCGTTGACCTTGATCAATTGTGAGCCATTCGTCAAGAACCCGGAAAGCGATGTCATTCTGGGCGGCGACCTGGACACTTTTCGTCGAACACGGCATCGGTTCTCGTCGCGATTGCGACTGCGGCACTACGACCCAGGGCGGCATCGCCGGGCGCCGTAGCGATTCGCGGACCCGGACCTATTGCCGATGGCGGTGCATCCCCCCGCGCCGTCACGCTGGCTGCTTGGCGGAGCGTTGGATCAAGACGCGGATGAGGAGACAACCAATGAACGGGTGGAGCAAGTTGGGTGGGGTGGAGAACCCCCGCAAACGAGCAAACGGCGGGCTTCGGACCTGGGTTCGTCGCCGGTCCACGGTGAAGCGCGGTGTCGTCCTGACGATGGCCCTCGCCATGATCGCGGGCGGGCTGCCGGTGACGTCCGGTGTCGATGCCGCCCCCACTGGGCAGGGTTTCACCGTTTCGGCGGCCGACCTGTCGTACATCTTGAAGCAGATCAAGATCGCCGAACATCACGCGAAGTTCACGACCGGGGCCACCGGCCCTTGTGGCGCGCTGCTGGGTCCTGCCGCCGACCAGGTGGGCAACCCACTGCTGTCGTTCGGCCTTCGTACCGTCGATGGCTCGTGCAACAACCTGCAAGCGGGGCAGGCGACCTTCGGTTCGTCGCACCAGCTGTTCCCGCGCCTGACCGCTCCCGACTTTCGTGGTGCCGAGGCAGGGACGTCGTACGCGACTGCTGGCACCGCAACCGTCATCGATACGCAGCCACGCCTGATCAGCAACCTGATCGTCGACCAGACCTCGACCAACCCTGCAGCGGTTGAGGCGGCCGGGTACCCGGTACGTACACAGGGCAACGGGGGCCTCACTGTATGCGCTCCGAACGGCGATCCCATTCCGCCGGCGACCGTGTGCGTTCCCGAGCACCAGACGCTCTTCATCCCCAATGTGACGACCGACGTCGGCCTGTCGCCGCCGTACAACGGCCTGTTCGCGCTGTTCGGTCAGTTCTTCGACCACGGCCTCGACAAGGTCACCAATGGTGGCAGCGGTGCAGTGTTCGTGCCCCTTCGTGCCGACGACCCGCTGATCGCCGGCCCTGACCACATCTTCGGCAATGGTGACGATCTCAGCCCAGGCCTGCGGTTCATGGTGCTGACTCGGGCCTCCGCCAAGGGCCCTGGCGGCTCACGTGAGGCAACGAACACCGATACGCCATTCGTCGACCAGAGCCAGACCTACACGTCTGACCCCTCGCACCAGGTGTACCTGCGCGAGTACGAGTTCGGCGACATCACCCACCAGGCAAGGGCAACCGGCAAGCTGATCCATTCGGCTGACGGTGGCATGGCCACCTGGGGCCAGCTGAAGTCACAGGTCGCTCGCGACCTGGGCCTGCAGTTGGTCGACATGGATGTCAACAACATCCCGATGCTGGCAGTGGACCAGTACGGCAACTTCATGCCAGGACCGGTTCGTGGCCTGCCGCAGTTCGTCACCGAGTCGGGCCTGGTCGAGGGCAACCGCGACGCCCCGGTCGTGACGCCTGCGAACGTGCTGCGCATCGACATCGCCTTCCTCAACGACATCGCCCACAGCGCGGCCCCGAAGGCGGGCGGGCCCGATGGCACGCCAGCCGGCCCTGGCCCCGACGGCATCCTGCTGGACAATCCGCTGACAACCAACGCCAACGAGGGTCTCGACGACATCGCTGCCGTCCCGGCCCAGCCGGGCCCCGACGGTGTGCTGGGCGACAACCCCCTGACGCTGAATGCCGATGAGAGCCTCGACAACATCCCGGCCGTTCCAGCCGACCCCGGTCCTGACCTGATTTTCGGTACCGCCTGCGGCACACCGGCAGCGTCGCCCGAGTGTGCAGACGACATTCCGGCCACGCCAGAGCTTCCCGGTCCCGACGGCATCCTGTTGGACAACCCGTTGACGACCAACGCCAACGAGGGCCTCGATGACATCGCCGCCGTACCGGCGCAACCGGGCCCCGACGGCGTCCTGGGTGACAACCCGTTGACACTGAATGCCGACGAGAGCTTGGACAACACGCCGTTCATCCAGGACGGAGTCGCGGGCGGCAGCTTGGACATTCCGTCACCCG
>JANNFQ010000394.1:0-9086 GCA_031380045.1 Acidimicrobiaceae bacterium | reverse complement strand
GTCACTTGCGGTCACGCCCGCCAATCGCGCCCGCATCGCGCCGGGTCGCGCGCTGATCGAGCCTCCGTCGCTGCTCGACCCCGCCGACCTGGTGCCCACAACCGGCGCCGAATGGGGGCAGTCAGCCGTGTTCGTCGCTTGCATGATGGTGTTCAGCACTGTGGTGGCCACCACGCGCCGTCGACGGCTCCGCTGACTACCCGCCCGAACTGAACTCGTCGGATTCCGGCGTCTGGACACTTGATCCGGCGTCGGGTTTGGCCCTGCGCGGTCAGCAGGGTCGATCGGGAGGCACGATGCCCAGGATGGTCTGCTTCGGATCTTCCACCGTGGGCACCGTGGTCGCGCCAACCGCCGTCGTCGTGGTTCCGGCGTTCGGATTGGTGCTGGTGGTCGTGGACTCGAACACCTGCTCGGGTGCCCCGGCCAGTTCTGCGCCACCGCGGAAGATGTTCAGGATGGCCTGCATGTTGTCGCCCTTGATGCGGGGGATCAGCACGGCGTTTCCACCGATCGTTTGCGGCTCTGACTCGATCTGGTACATCGCGATCGCGCCGGGCTCGAAGTCGGACAGCGTGCCGGCGAACTCCAGCATGCGGGCGATGGTCAGTTCACCGTCGAGCACCACGTAGTCCTGCGCAGCGCCGATGATGTCCTTGGCGACACCCGGGTTGAAACCCTTCGCCAATGCCGATGCCAGCACCCGGCGCATGAAGTCCTGTTGCCTGCTGATCCGGCCCAGGTCGGAGGTGCCGTCGCTCTTCCACTTCCCATCGACGAAGTACTGGTAGTGACGCGAGCGCACGTAGGCCAGGGCATGTTCGCCGGTGAACGTGAAGCAGACCGGCTCGGGCACGAACAGACCGGTGTTGGTGTCGCGCGCCGGATAGTCGAATGGCACGGACACGCCGCCGACCTCATCGACGATCACCTTGAACGCACAGAAGTCGACCTGGATGAAGTGGTCGACCGGCAGGCCGAACTCGCCGTACAGCGTGTTGATCAACTTCTGTGGATCGTCGCGCACGTAGGCCGAGTTGATGCGGCTCTTGGCGCGGCCATCGATCTTCACCCACAGATCCCTCGGGAACGACAGCACGGCCGCACGTCGGGTTTTCGGGTCGACGCGCATGAGCATGATGGTGTCGCTGCGTTCGCCCATGCTCTCGCGATCGCCGAACGCCTTGTAGAACGGCGAACTCGGGTCGATGCAGGCGTTGTTGTCGGCGCCGGTGATCAAGAAGTTCTGCGCCGTGGGATCGACGACTGGGAACGTCTCGACGGTGTTCGTTGCCGGGGGCGTTTCGCCGTTGTCGACCACGGTGGCCAGGACGGTTTCACCAGTCGCCGGGTCGACGATGGAGACACCGCCGGGCTGTGAGGAGGTGGGCGGCGGATCGTTCAGATCGACGCGGGCCAGGCTGTTGCCGTAGTGGCGGCCGATCAACAGGCCGACTGCGCCGGCGAAGCACGCCAGGATCACGATGCAGTTCACGCCCAACAGCACTCGCTGTCCCCACGACCGACGCCGTTTCTTCGGGCGCTTCGTGCTGCCGTCGAGCACGTCAACCATCGGCACCAGCGACGATCCCACCGCCGGCTGGGCATCGGGCGAGACATCGACTGCTGGCAGCGCCGGCGATGCGTCGGCCGGATCGATCAGCGCGTCGTCCGGTGCGGCGAGTTCGACCAACTCGTCCAGCCCATCGCCTGGTTCGGTTGCGTCTGACACGTCGGCTGCGTCCGACTGGTCGGCAGCATCGTCCGACTGGCCGTCGTCGGCCGCGGTGCGACCAGAGAGGGCGGGGGCTGGCTCGTTCGAAGCGTCGGACACAGCCTCGGGTACCTGATCGGGCGAGACAGCGTCGTCGCCGCTGGGGGAGTCGGGCGAGGACATGGCGCTGCAAAGACTAACCGCCAGATGGGACTCGTTGCCGTCGCCGGGCAGATGCCGGTGACGTCGCTCCTCGGCGATCAGTCGAAGATGGGCGATCAGTCGTAGATGGGCGATCAGTCGTAGACGATGACGCCGCGGATGTTCTCGCCGTTGCGCATCGCCTCGTAGCCATCGTTGATCTGATCGAGCTTGTACCGGTGCGTGATCAGTTCGTCCAGCATCAGCGTGCCGTCGCGATACATGCCCAGCAGCTTGGGGATGTCGGCTCGCGGGTTCAGCGATCCGAAGATCGTTCCCTTGATCTCCTTGTTCCACATGGCTAGTTCGAACAGGTTTACCGAGGATTCGGTCTGCGTCATCGGCGCAACGGCAGTGACAACCACAGTGCCGCCCTTGCCCGCCAGCGACAGACCCAAGGCCATCAGGTCGCCGTACATCACACCTGGCGTCATGATGACCTTGTCGGCCATCTGGCCCATGGTCATGTCCATCACCGCCGGCATCGCCTCTTCCATCGACGCGAACGTGTGCGTGGCGCCGAACTCCATCGCCTTCTCACGCTTGAACTCCACCGGGTCCACGGCGATCACGCGCTTGGCGCCGGCCATCTTGGCGCCCTGTACCGCATTGATGCCGATGCCGCCGATGCCCACCACCACAACCGTGTCGCCGGCGGCCACAGCAGCGCGCGACGTGGCCGATCCCCAACCGGTGGCGACACCGCACGACACCAGCGCCACGCACTCCAGCGGCAGATCGCTGTCGACCTTGATGAGCGAGTCCTGGCTGACGCATGCGTGGTTGCCGAACGTACCGACCTTGGCCATCAGCCCGACCGGTTCGCCGTTCACGAAGTGCCGGTGCGTTCCGTCGGTGATCATGCCGCCGCCCAATGTGCCGCGGCCGTTGTCGCACAGGTTCTGGCGCCCGGTCGAGCAGTAGCGGCAGCGTCCGCACGACGGGATGAAGCTGGCCGACACGTGGTCGCCCGCTTTCACCGTGGCGACGCCCGGGCCGACTTCCACGACGATGCCGGCGCCCTCGTGGCCGCCGATCAACGGGAAGATGCTGTCGATTCCCATCATCGCCAGCGCTTCCGGCGGTGGCACCATGTCGCCGGTCACCATGTGCTCGTCACTGTGGCACAGGCCGGCAGCCTTCCATTCGACGATCACCTCGCCGACCTTCGGTGGATCGATGTCGACCTCCTCGATCTTCCACTGCTGATCCGTCCCCCAGAGAACCGCTGCGTGTGTTTTCATGCGCTCGTTGTAGCAGGCTGTTCAGCGCTGCCCATCAGGGAGGGCATGATGAGTCTCGGGACGGCAAAGGGGCTGCCAATGGGAGTCGAGTTCTGGACAACGGGCGTCGCCCACGCCGGCACGGCCGCGCGTGCCGCAGTGCGCGCCGAGGCCGGTGGTTGGGACGGCATGTACGTCGTCGATTCGCAGAACCTGTCGGGCGACCCGTTCGTTGCGTTGGCGTTGGCTGCGCGCGAAACCACCCGGCTGCGGTTGGGAACCGGGGTCAGCAATCCCGCGACTCGGCACCCTGCTGCCGCCGCGGCCGGCATCGGCAGCGTCCATGTCGCCTCTGGCGGACGAGCGGTGTTCGGCGTGGGTCGGGGCGACTCGGCTCTTGCTCATCTGGGGTTGGCGCCTGCACCGCTGGACGACCTCGAACGCTTCGTGTGCCTGACCCGTTCGTATCTGCGCGGCGAAGCAGTGTCGTTCGACGAGTTGCGGTCCTACGAGCGCGAAGGAGCGCGACCCATCGACGTCATGGGCCTGGCCGACCGACCTGTCGAAAGCCGCGTGCGTTGGCTGCCCGGCGACCTACCGCCGGTTGAAGTCGAAGTGGCCGCGACCGGACCGCGTGCGCTGCAGGTGGCCGGTCGCAGCGCAGACCGAGTGCTGCTGGCGGTCGGCGCCGATGCGCAACGGGTGGCCTGGGCCGCCGACCACGCACGCGCCGCTGGGGCCGCGAAGCTCGCTGCGTTCGTCAACGTGGTGACCGACGATGATCTTCAGATGGCACGGTCGCTGGGCGCAGGCGGGCTGACCACGTTCGCCCGATTCTCGGCCATGGACGGCACGGTCCGCACGCCCATCGACGATGCATCCAGACAGGTGCTGCAGCAGGTGCACGGTTCGTACGACATGCATCAGCACACTCGTGCCGGCTCGCCCCAGGCGGGCAAGCTGACCAGTGACTTCGTCGACCGGTTCGGCATCGTCGGGTCGCGGCAACACTGCATCGATCGGCTGATGGAACTGGTCGAGCTGGGCATCGACCGATTCATCGTTGTCGGCCCATCGATCGAGGTGGATCGCGAACAGGCAAAGGCAGCAGCACAGCGTTTCATCGCCGACGTCATGCCGGTCGTGCGAGAACTGTCAACGACCATCTCGAACCCGCGCCCTTCACCCCGGCGCACGGCGAAGCGGTCGAGCGCCGCACAAGGAGCCAATCATGCATGATCTGGTCATCACCGGCGGCACCGTCGTCGATGGCACCGGCTCGCCATCGTTCACTGCCGACATCGCCATCGACGGCGACCGCATCACCCAGGTGGGACCAGCGGTTGGCGCTGCACGACGCCGCATCGACGCGACCGGCGCCACGATCACGCCCGGATTCGTCGATGTGCACACGCACTACGACGGGCAGGCCACGTGGGAAGACTGCCTGGTTCCGTCGGCATGGCACGGCGTCACGACGGTGATCATGGGTAACTGCGGGGTTGGTTTCGCGCCGGTTCGCCGAGCCGATCGCGATCTGCTGATCGAACTCATGGAGGGTGTCGAAGACATCCCCGGCGCAGCGTTGCACGAGGGGCTGCAGTGGAACTGGGAGAGCTTTCCCGACTACCTCGACGCGCTCGACCGGCGGCCGCACGACATCGACATCGGGGCTCAGGTTCCGCATGGCGCGCTGCGGTTGTACGTGATGGGTCAGCGTGGTGCGGGCCGGCACGCAGCCACACCCGACGAGATCGTCCAGATGGGCCGCCTGGCCCGCGAGGCGGTGCAGGCCGGGGCGCTGGGCTTCACCACGTCGCGCACCCGCAACCACCGCACCAGCCGCGGCGAGTACACCCCCACGCTCGAGGCTGCTGCCGACGAGTTGGCGGGCATCGCCGCCGAGATGGGCGGTGGAGTGCTCGAAGTCGTCTCCGACTTCGCCGATCTGGCGGCCGAGCTGCAGACGGTGCTGGGCATGGCCGAGGCGTCGGGGCTGCCGTTGTCGATCTCGGTCGCGCAGGCCGACCAGAGGCCGGCGCAGTGGCGCGAGTTGATGAGCGCGATCAGTGCTGCGAACACCCGCGGGTTGAACGTGACTGCGCAGGTCGCAGCACGGCCCGTGGGCGTGTTGCTGGGGCTGCAGGCGACCATCAGTCCGTTGGGGGCGTCGGCGAGTGCACGCACGATCAGCGAGTTGCCGTTCGATGCACGTCTGGCGCAGCTGCGTCGTCGCGAGGTGCGCGACGCGGTGATCGCCGAGCTCGAAGTAGCTCGCCACCGGTTCGCGTTCGACCGCATGTTCCTGCTGGGCGACCCACCCGACTACGAGCCCTCGCCCGACAGCAGCGTGGCCGCGATGGCCGCACGTGCAGGCATGTCGGCGGCGGAGATGACCTACGACTTGGCGCTGGCCGACGATGGTCGCGCGTTGCTGTACGTGCCGTTCCTGAACTTCAGTGACGGCACGCTGAACGCCGCCCGCGAGATGCTGGTGCATCCGCACTCGGTGGTGGGCCTGGGCGACGGGGGAGCGCACGTCGGCACCATCTGCGACGGCAGCTTCCCCACCACCATGCTGACCCACTGGGTGCGCGACCGCAACGGACCGCGTATCGCCCTCGAAGATGTCGTTGCCAAGCAGACATCGCGCACAGCAGCCATGATCGGCCTGCTGGATCGCGGTGTGCTGGCGCCCGGTATGCGCGCCGACCTGAACGTCATCGACCTGGACGCGTTGACGCTGCATCGACCAGAGCTCGCCTTCGACCTACCGGCCGGCGGCAAGCGGTTCCTGCAACGCGCCGACGGCTATCTGCACACGATCGTCGCCGGCCACGAGACCTATGCCTCGGGCCAGCACACCGGCGCGCTGCCCGGCCGACTGGTACGTGGCGGCCGGCCCAACCCGAACGGAGCAACCTCATGATTCACGAACCGGCGGGTCGTCTGCGACACGGGTTCCCCGTGATCAGCGCCGACTCGCACATCACCGAACCACCGAACACCTACGTGGACTTCATCGACCCGGCCTACCGCGATCGCGCACCGAAGATGGTCGACGGAGGCGAGAACATCGGCGACCTGTTCGTGATCGATGGCATGAAGCGCCCGGTGCCGATGGGACTGGTGGCCGCAGCGGGGAAGCCGCCCGAAGAGATCAAGGTGATGGGCGTCCGGTTCAACGAACTGCATCGCGGTGGATGGGACCCTGACGCGCGCATGGCCGATCAGGATCGTGACGGGATCAGCGCCGAGATCATCTATCCCACCGTGGGCATGCAGCTGTGCAATCACACCGACGCCGACTACAAGCACGCGTGCTTCCAGGCGTACAACCGTTGGATCGCGTCGTACTGCGGTGCGCATCCGCAGCGCTTGCTGGGGGCCGGGCAGACGGCGATGCAGTCGCCCGAGGCGGGCATCCGCGATCTGCACGCCATCCGCGATCTGGGTCTGCGTGGCGTGATGATGCCCGGACTTCCCGGTTGCGACGACGACTACGACTCCCCCGTGTGGGACCCGTTCTGGCGTGCCGCCATCGAACTGGAGCTGCCCCTGTCGTTCCACATCCTGACGACACGCGACGGGGTCACGCGGGGTCCGAAGATGAACAGCTTCCTGTCGATCGTGCGTGGATGCCAGGACATCATGGGCATGTTGGTGTTGGGCGGCGTGTTCGAACGTCATCCCGATCTCAGGGTCGTCTGCGTGGAAGCAGATGCCGGCTGGGTGCCGCACTTCATGTATCGCATGGACCATGCGTACAACCGCCACCGCTACTGGCTGCCGCCCGGCCAGACGTTGTCGAAGCTGCCGTCCGAGTACTTCGCCCAGAACATCTACATCACGTTTCAGGACGACTGGACCGCGTTTCAGCAAGCCGACCACATGAACTGGCGACGGCTCATGTGGGCCAACGACTTCCCGCACAGCGACTCGACGTGGCCGTGGAGCCAGGACATGTTGGATCAACACACCACGTCGTTGAGCGCCCAGCAGAAGCAGGCGATCCTGTGCGGCAACGTGGCCGATCTGTACGGCATCGACGTCGCCGAACTGGCCGCATCCAGTTCGGGGAGCTAGGTGACGGGAGCGACCGGTGCCAGGTGTACGACGCAGCTCACCTCGTCGGCCTCGCCGAGATCGATGCTGGCGACCGAGCCGGCTTCGCAGATCTCGAACTGAGCCGATCTGATTGCCTGCAGCGTTGGCGCCGGGGCGCGAACGACCAGCAACTGCACGTCGGCTCGTTGGCTGAGCTTGGCCTCGGTCTTGGTACGTCGAACACTGCCCAGCACCGAACTGACCGCATCCAGCAACTGGTCGGCCGACTCGGCCGTGTCGGCCGCGACTTCGGCTGCGACGGGCCACGACGCACGGTGCACCGAGCCGGGCTGCCACCACCGCCAGACCGTGTCGGTCACGAACGGCAGCACCGGAGCGAACAGTCGCAACACGGTGGCGAGCGCTGTGCGCAGCGCGACGCGTGCCGACTGTGCGCCGTCGTCGTCGCGATACGCACGCGTCTTGACCAGTTCGACGTAGTCGTCGCAGAACCACCAGAAGAACTGCTCGGAACGCTCCAGCGCCCGGGCGTAGTCGAAACCCTCGAACGCTGTTGTTGCATCTGCAACGACCTCGTCGAGCCGCCGCAGCATGGCCAGGTCGAGCGTAGCCGTGACCTGTGCGTCAGCTGCTGGCTCGCCGAACGACAGCGCGAACTTGCTGACGTTCACGATCTTCAGGGCCAGCTTGCGCCCGACCTTCATCTGGCCTTCGTCGAACGCTGTATCGACGCCGGGCCGACCAGAGGCCGCCCAGTATCTGACCGCGTCGGTGCCGTACTGCTCGAGCAGGTGCAGGGGCGTGACGGTGTTGCCCTTGCTCTTCGACATCTTCTTGCGATCGGGGTCGAGGATCCAGCCCGACAATGCAGCGTGGCTCCACGGCGCCATGCCGTGCTCGTGGTGGCTTCGCACCATGGTGGCGAACAGCCAGGTGCGGATGATGTCGTGCCCCTGGGCGCGCATGTCCATGGGGAACACCCGGTCGAAGAGCTGCTCGTTCATCGCCTGCTGGTCGGGCTCGTTCCAGGCTGCGGCAATCTGTGGGGTCAGCGACGACGTCGCCCATGTGTCCATGACGTCGGGATCACCGATGAAACCACCGGGCACGCCGCGATGGTCGGACGGAAAACCATCGGGGCAATCGGTTGACGGATCGACCGGCAACCGGTCTTCGGTCGGCACCAACACGTGGTCGTACAACGGGTGGCCCTCGTCGTCGAGCTGGTACCACACCGGCACGGGAACTCCGAAGAATCGTTGCCGACTGATGAGCCAGTCGCCGTTCAGGCCACCGACCCAGTTGTCGTACCGATGCTGCATGTACGGCGGATGCCACACGACTTCGTGACCGCGCTGCAGCAAGTCGGACCGTAGTTGGGAATCGCGACCACCATTGCGGATGTACCACTGGCGCGTGGCGACGATCTCGAGGGGGCGGCTGCCGCGCTCGTAGAACTTCACCGGGTGCGTGATCGGGCGGGCATCGCCCAGCATCTCGCCAGACTGCTGCAACATCTCGACGATGCGTTTCTGCGCCTGCTTGGGCGCCAAGCCGGCCAACTGTGTGTAGGCATCTCGGCCCGCTGCATCGGTGATCCATTCGGGCGTGTCCAACGCGAATCGCCCGTCGAAGCCGATCAGCGCTCGCGACGGCAGGTTCAGCTCGCGCCACCAGGTGACGTCGGTGATGTCGCCGAACGTGCAGATCATGGCGATGCCGGTGCCCTTCTCGGGGTCGGCGAGGCGATGGGCGAGAACAGGAACCTCGACGCCGTACAGCGGCGTACGGACCGTCGTCCCGAACATCGGCTGGTAGCGCTCGTCGTCGGGGTGGGCGACCATCGCAACACAGCTGGCGAGCAGTTCGGGGCGAGTTGT
>JANNFQ010000381.1:0-2592 GCA_031380045.1 Acidimicrobiaceae bacterium | reverse complement strand
TGGGGCCGACCAGCCGCTCGCTGATCACCATCATCCAGGGGTGTTGGCTGGCGGGTTGCGCCAGCATGGTGCTGCCGTTGCCGATGCGGATGGGTTCGCTCGATGCGTTCATCGACAGCACGCGGTCGCGCATCCGCCACGGCGACGCCAAGCTGGTGCTGATCGACGACGTGCTGGCCGACTTCTATGCTGCCGCGCCGGGCGATCCGCCGATCTTGCCGATGCGGGCGGTGCTTCCAGGCCGGCCGGGGCAGGCCGGCGGCGAGCAACTGCAACTACCGCAGACCGATCCGGAACGGCTGGTCATCCTGCAGTACACCAGTGGTTCGACCAGCGAGCCGAAGGGAGTGATGATCCCCGATCGCGTGCTGACGGCGAACATCGACGCTTCGTGTCAGGCCGCACAGCTCAGCCTGGATGAGATCATGGTGTCGTGGTTGCCGCTGTACCACGACATGGGTCTGGTGGGCTTCCTCTCCATCCCGATGACTCGTGGTGTGCAGTTGGTTCAGGCTGCGCCGCAAGACTTCCTGGCCCACCCCGGCAACTGGATGCAATGGATCAGCGACTGGGGTGGCACAGCCACGGCCGGGCCCAACTTCGCGTGGGTGCTGGCAACGCGAGCGTTGAAACGCGCGAAAGACCTGGACCTGTCGCGGCTGACGCTGGCGCTCAGCGGCGCCGAGCCCGTTGATCCCGATGCGGTCGAGGCATTCGTGGCGGCCGCCCAACCGTTCGGCTTTCAGTCCGGCAGCGTGTTCCCTGCGTTCGGCATGGCCGAGGTTGCCATCGGCGGCGCGTTCCCACCGCGCCACCGCGGCCTGAAGGTGGACTCGGTCGACCGCGTGGTGTTGGAACGCGATCGCATCGCCAAGCCGCTGCTGATCGGCGACGCCGCCGAAGAACTGGACGTGCGCCGCCTGGCGCTGCTGGGTGCAGCGGTGCCCGGACTGGAGATGAAGGTCGTCGATCCCGAAACCTTCGAAGAGCTGCCCGAGCGGCACGTGGGCGAACTGCTGCTGCGCGGCACCTCGGTGACCCCCGGCTACTACCGCCGTCCCGATGCCACCGCGGCCATGTTCCGCCGTGGCGGATGGCTGTGCACCGGCGACCTGGCGTACCTGCTCGATGGCGAGCTGGTCATGTGCGGACGGATCAAGGACGTCATCATCGTCGGGGGTCGCAACGTGTTCCCCGAAGACATCGAGCGCGCCTGTGCCTCGTTGGATGGTGTGCGTGCCGGCAACGTGATCGCCTTCGGCGTCGAGGGCTACAAGGGTAAAGAGACGGTCATCGTGGTCGCCGAGGTGCGCCTGGCCGATCTGGAATCCGACGACGATCGATCGCCGGCGATGGACCAGATCCGGCACGCGGTGCACCACCGCACACTGGACGTGTGCGGCCTGCCGCCGCGCGACATCATGCTGGTCAAGCCGGGCACGCTGCCCAAGACGTCCAGCGGCAAGTTGCAGCGCGCCAAGTGCCGCGAGCAATACCTGGCCGAGCAACTCGAACTCGTCTGACACAGTGGTCGCATGGCGGCCGTCACGCAAGCGAGATGTCCATCTGGCGCAACCGCGATGCACGCCTGGTGCTGGGTCGGCCTGATCAACAACATCGGCGACTGGATGCTGTTGGGCGCATATGGCGGCAGCTTGGCCGATCAGTGGAACCTGCGGCTTGGCCGAGATCAGGGCGCGGCCTGAGCTGACCGCGTCCGTCGCCGTGCAATCCCTCGCTCAGGTTGCCTTCAACGCGTTCCCGATCCTGTTCATCGTGTTCGTGGTCGACGAACTGGGTGGCAACGGATCAGAGGTCGGCATGATCCGTGGCACCGCAGCGTTCGGTGGCATCGCAGCCTCGCTGCTGGTGGCGCGCGTCGCCCGAAGGTTCTCGCCACCACTGCTGATGATGTGGGGTTTGCCTGAGCTTCGGTGTGGTCGCCGCGCTGTTCATCAATGCCCCGTTCGGCACCACCGCGCTGTGGGTGTACCTGGTGCTGTTCGCGCTGTCACATCCTGCCCACCGGCCTCGATGCCGTCGGCCGAGTAACCCACCAGCTGGACCCACAGCGGCAGATACGAATCGGGCACACCCAACACGGCCCTCACCTTGGCGACCTGCGACGGTCGACCGATGGTGCGCAGGCAGGTGCCCAGCCCCACGTTCACCGCCGCCAGCGTGGCGACAGCGCATGCGCCGACCGTCTCGCCATGGGCCATCGCCATCGAGACCTCGATCGGCATGTCGTGCAAGATCTCCTGGATCGATGCCTTCCCCTCGGGCGTCTCTTCGCCGTCGCCGAACCAGTAGTTCCACACGGGTGCCTGCACGTGGGCGCCCTGCCAGTTGTCGGTCTTCAGCAGGATCTCGCGGCTCTCGTCATCGAGTTCGTCGATACACCACGATCGCGCGCCACGGCTGCAGCTTGCCCGGGCACGTGGTCCACCGGTCGACGGTGCCAGTGGAGGGTGCCAGCGAAGGGTGCCAGTCGAGCGCTCTCGCCGGGTGTCCAGATGGCACGATGGCGTGGTGAACGTCGTCTACACGTCAGCGCATCTGCTCCACGACCCGCAGGTCGAGTTCGAGACG
>JANNFQ010000340.1:0-14338 GCA_031380045.1 Acidimicrobiaceae bacterium | reverse complement strand
CCTCGTCCTCGACGTTGGCGCCGGTACTGGAGCTCTGACCGCCGAGTTGGTGCTGGCCGGCGCGTACGTCATCGCCATCGAGTTACATCCTGATCGCCTCGCGCATCTTCGCGCTCGCTTCGATGCCAACGTGCGCGTCGTCCGCGCCGATGCAGCCGATCTTCGTCTGCCGCTGTGGCCGTTCAAGGTCGTCGCCGACCCGCCGTGCGGGGTGACCAGTGCGCTCATGTCCAGGTTGGTGCACCCGGGCAGCCGGGTGGTCAGCGCCGACCTCGTGGTGCAAGAGCAGGCGGCGCAACGCTGGATCGGTCTGCGTGCGCCGGCGGCGCGACGCTGGCAACAGTCGTACCGAGCCACGCTGGGTCAGCGCGTTCCGCGCCACGCGTTCCGTCCGCAACCGCACGTAGATGCCCGCATGCTGGTGATCCGACGGCGCCGCTGATCAGTCGGTCGAATGCACGCGGATGACGACGAAGCCGAGTGTGGGCTTCGGGCGGCCATGTCGGGCTCGATCCGCCCACTATCGCCTGGCCCACGTCGAACCGATGCGGCACGAACGGCAGGCCGAACCGCGACGCTGGAGCCGCATCGACCCGGCATCTCGTGCCATGCGGAGCTGCTCGGCCGACCGCCGACGCACAACGCTCGCGCGGCCCGGCCTTCAGCCGTTCGCTCGAAGGAACTCGTCGATGTCCTTGCGACTCGCCAGTTCGATCACTCGAGCGTGCTGGCCGTGATCGTGGATCGCCGCGTCGAGACGCGGTCGGCTGTCCCTCGGGTATCGCCAGATCCATCGCAGGAACTTCGGATCGATCCGTTCGGGGCACCCAGGCGCCTGGACGGCACGCCCGCGATTGCTCAGCTGGCGACGCAACGCCTGGGCGACGCACACCGACGGTCGGCGGGCCAAGATGATCACGGTGTCAACGCGGCTGAGTCGCACGTCCAGGGTCGAGCCATAGTTGCCGTCGACGATCCAACGATCTCCGGTCAGCCGCGCCTCTTGGATGATTCGCCATTCAGCTCGTGACGGCTCGACCCACCCAGGCTTCCAGTAGTGCTCGTCCAGATGGATGACGGGAAGGCCAGTTGAAACGCCGAGCGCCCGGGCGAACGTCGACTTGCCGGCACCACCAGATCCGACCACGGCGACGCGCTGCATGATGAGCAGTCTGGCCGCGGTCAGCGACCGGCGACGTCACGTTCCTCGACCCGGAAGACGGTTGCCGTTCCCTCGAGCGTGACGTGCTCGCCCGGCGCCACGTAGGCGACTTCACCGACGGCCAAGGTGGCCGTGTTGCCGGCCGTGCACAACAGCAGCTCTCGCCCGGTCGCCTGATGGTCGACCCGACCATCGAGCTCCCAACGCCACAGTCGAAATGGCGTGTTGGGCGTGTCGTAGCACCAGCGACCGGTTTCGATCTCGACGGGCAAGGTCCTGGGTTCGTCGAGCGGCTCGACCGACAGCACCCCCAGCAACTCGGTCACATCGACGTGTTTCGGTGTCAGGCCGCCACGGACCACGTTGTCGCTTGCTCCCATGATCTCGACGCCTGCGCCGGCCAAGTATGCGTGCAGGTTGCCGGGGCCTAGAAACACCGCCTCGCCCGGGGCCATCGTGACCCGGTTCATCAACAACGTCACGACCACACTGGGATCGCGTCGATACTGCAGCGCGAGTTCACTGACCAGTTGCGCCTCTGGTTCGTCTCGTTGACGGCACAGGTCGATGATCACGTCCAGATCGATGTCGCCCATGTACACGTCTTGGACCGTTGCCGACAGACCGTCGGCCTCCAGGCGATCGGCCAGTGCATCGATGCCGAACTCGCGCAGCATGGCGATCGTCGGCTCCACCGGTCGAAAGCCGACGAGAGCCTCGAATGGTGTGAGCGCGCAGATCAGCTCGGGCTTCGAAAAGGGATCGCGGTAGATGCGCGTGTTGCCGTCGATGCCAGGCCCGTCGCGCTCTTCGCGGGCGAAGCCAAGCTCGGCTTGCCGTCGGGTGGGGTGCGTCTGCAAGGACAGTGGCTCGGCCGCAGCCAACACCTTCAAGAGGTACGGCAGTTCGCCTGTTGCGCTGCGCAGCGACACGTGGCCCTCCAACGTGGAGGGGCCACCAGGGTGCGTGCCGAACCACAACTCGGCATACGGACGGCCGTCAGGCTCGATGCCCAGCAGGCGCGGGATGAACGACGGATCTCCCCACGCATAGTGCTGTACGACACCGTTGACCAGATGCACGCCGCCATTGTGGCTGATCGGCCGACGGTGTGTGAGCGGCGCCCTTCAGAACCAGCTGGGTTCGGAAGCACGGTGAGACAGTTCTTCCCGGCCCGGCGGGATATGTATGCTCATGTGCATGCAGAGTACGAGTGTCCGCATCGGCAGGACGACTCACGATGATCTCAAGCGCCTGGCGGCAGAGCTCAACACGACCGTGGGAAACGCCGTCACAATGGCGGTGCGCGCGCTGCGTCAGGACCGCATCGGGGACGATCTCCGGATGCCACTGAGCGACGACGAGGAGGCCTGGCTCGGTGCCGAGCTCGGGTGACGTCGTCGACCTTGATCTCGGTGCGCCTGAGAGACGCGAAGCGGGTTTCCGGCATCCTGCGGTCATCGTGACTGCGCAGCGCATCCTCGATGCCTCGCCTTCGGTGGTGCATGTGGTGCCGCTCACCTCGACGATCAGGCCGTTCAACTCAGAGATCGTCCTCAGCCCAGGCGCCGAGAACGGCCTCGCAGTCGAGTCCGCTGCTCAGTGTCAGCACCTTCGTGCTGTTTCGCCGCGACGCATCCTCGAGGTTCGTGGCAACATCGGCGCTGCTGTGCTCGCTCAGATCCGCGAGACGATCTCCGTGCTGCTCGACATATCTTGAGCGCCTCGTCGCCCTGCCGAACCTAGAACAGACGCAGCTCGTCCGGTCGCATGCCGCGCAGTTCGTCATAGTCGACCTCGACCACTCGGAATCCACGAGCCTCGGCAAGCACCCGAGCCTGCGGCTTCACGACCTGCGCCACGAACATGCCGCGCACCACACCGAGCGATGAATCGAGGTGCAGGCGCTCGATGTAACGGGTCAGCTGTTCGACACCGTCGATGTCGCCGCGACGCTTCACCTCGATGGCGACGACCTGTCCGGCTTCGTCGCGGCACATCAGGTCGATCGGCCCGATGGCAGTTGGGTACTCGCGGCGAACCAGTGTGAGCCCGATCTCGATGGCGTGCGGCGACGCGGCCAACAGTTCTTGCAGGTGCGCCTCGACGCCGTCCTTCTGCAGGCCGGGGTCGTCGCCCAATTCATGCGCCGAGTCGTGCAGCACCTCGTGCAACGTGATCGTCAGCGTCTCGGCCTTGGGGTTGGTGACGGTCCAGTGGTCGCCGTTGTCGACGAACACGTTGGGGGCGTTCATCCAGTTGAGCGGCTTGTACGCACCACCATCGGCGTGGATGGCGACGCACCCGTCGTTCTTCACCATGATCAGCCGAATGGCCTCAGGAAGGTGGGCGGTGAGCCGCCCGGCGTAGTCGACCGAGCAGCGAGCAATAACAAGACGCATGACGGGCACCACGGTAGTGAACGGACGGTCGCCGAGGGGTGCCGCTGATGCGTGATTGTCGTTGAGATCCGTTCTAGGGTCGACCCGTGACTCGCCTGTTCTGTCGTAGTCGGATCGTCGCGGCCATGGTCACGTGCGCGTCCGTGATTCAGATCACGGCAGTCAGCGCGGCGCCGTCGGGTGGCGCCCTACCGCCACCACTCATGCTGGTGCTGCATGTCACCGACCGAAGCGATGTACCCGACGACGCAATCGGAGCCGCGCTGAACGTCACGGTCACCGAGCCAATGGCTCCGGGATTCCTCACGGTCTTTCCATGTGGCGCCCGCCCACTTGCGTCGAACGTGAACTACGTCGCCGGTCAGACAGTTCCGAACTTCGTGGTGACGGGGCTGGACGTCGACGGTGATGTCTGCATCGAGGTCATGGCGACGACGGACGTGATCGTCGACATCGCGGGGTACATCCCGGCCGGCTCCTCGATCGTGCCGTTGACCGCGCCGCAACGGTTCGTCGACACGCGTGAAGGAGTGGGTGCACCCAAATCCCGCGTCGCGGGCGGCACGGTCCTTGAGGTGCAGTTGGCCGGCGGATCCGGCGTCCCCGTCGACGCGACGACGGTCGTCTTCAACGCCACCGCAGTGCACCCGGTCGGTGCCGGATTCTTGACCGTCTTCCCGTGCGGCCAGTCGATACCCGAGACGTCCACGTTGAACTTCACCGGCGGAGCGATCGTCCCGAACCTGGTCGTGTCGGCCGTTGGTGTCGGCGGCAAGGTCTGCTTCTACTCGAACGTCGAGACTGACATCGTCGCCGATGTCGCGGCGTTCGCTGTCGGCCGCGACGGCATCGCAACACTCGACCGACCGCTTCGCATCGTGGACACACGCATCGGTCTGGGCGGTCCGCTTGCGCAGGTGGGTGCCGTCAACCGAGTCGTGCAGGTCGGCGGCACTACCGGCTCGCCGGCCGACGCGACAGCGGCGATCGTCAACTTCACCGCCACCGCCGCGGCCGACAACGGCTACGTCGCTGCATTCCCGTGCGGCGGCACCGTTCCGCTGGTGTCGAACCTCAACTTCAGAGCGAACACGAACGTCGCCAACATGGCAATCGTGCAACTGGCGGCCGACGGAACGCTGTGCCTGACAGCGAATCGAGCGGTCGACCTGGTCGTCGATGTGCTCGGCTACACGCAGGGGCCCAACGCTTTCGTACCATTGAAGCCGGCACGAATGCACGACAGCCGCAAGTACGGTCTGCCGACCTGCAACTTGGCGGTACGCAGTTTCGAAGGAGTCCTTGGAGTGATCGACCTCGTCAGCGGCGCCGTTCGACCGCTCGACGTGTCACCTGTGGCGGTCGGAGTTCCGCCCACTGTGCTCATCGACTCGACGTGCCACATCTTCGTGCTCCAAGGCCCCGTGCCGTTCGCGGCCCAACCGACTCCTCCGCCCCCTTTTTCGAACCCGTTCCCGCCGACGACGAGTGAGTACGACAGAGAGGGCCACCTGCTTCGAACCTTCTACGGCCCACCGAGGTTCGACGCTTTCGCTACGCCGTACGGGCTGTTCAACGTTCGAAACGGCGAAGCCCCGGCGGTGATCGACGCCGTGACGCGGGAAGTGGTGTTCGACCTGCCCGTCACCGGACGCACCGACCATGGCGACAGTCGCTTCTGGAAGTCCATCGGGGTGACCGACGATGGGCTGCTGTTCGCGATGTCGGTCAACGCGCCCACGGGGTTCAACCAGCAGGTGGTCTACTTCTCGATTGCTGGAGAGATGCTTGGCATCTTCACCGTTCCCGAGGGCTACACCCCGCTGTCGATGTCGCCCGACGGCGTGTATATCGCGCTCGCCAAGTGGCGAACCATGAGTCTCGAGTTCGCGATCGAGGTCAGGACACTCGACCTCACCGAGGTGGTCTCGACCAGCCCGTACGAGGGCCACTGGAACGGGCAGTCAGTTCCTTTGCCGAAGTTCCTCGGCAGCTCCGCGCTGTACGGCTGCGTGATGATCCCGGGCGGCTCGAAGGCGACCAAGTGGCAGCTCTTCTCGGATTCGCTGACGTCCATGATCCCGGCTTTGCCAGACGAGCTGTGCGTCCTGGCGGCGGGCTGAGCGGCTTTCTGGTCAGCGGCCGTGGTGCTCGTGGATTCGGCCTACTCGGGTCCGGTGACCCTTCGTCAGCGACCAACTTGATCACGCATGCGCTTGCTGATCAGGTCTCGGCGGGCTTGTAGCTCGCGATAGGTCAACGAGTCGGTGCTGGCGTCCACACCGAAGCCGGCCTTCACGCCATCCATGTTCAACTCGACTGCAGTGTGGTCGATGCCCAACTCGCGACCCAGACGCTCGCCGTGGCGTTCGGCGAACATCATCGAGATCTTGGCGATCTCGCCGATCAGATCCAGGTCGGGTGCCAGGCGTGCCATCGCCCCGTCCAGGAACACCATGTTCTTCACATACAGCATCAGTTCCTTGGGCATGCGCGCGCCATAGCCCAACAGCGCCTTCACGACGCGCTGCACCTCGCTGACGAGTTCCTCACCGGTGAGCGTCATCGGATCGATCGGTGGCAGATCCAGCCGCAAGTCGCGGATGACCGCGTCCAGGTCGACATCGGCGGGCAGCGCGCCCAGGTCCCGCATCGCCGCCATTTGGCCCTTCACGTCGTTGGTCGTGGCGGCCAGCATCATGCGTAGGAACGCCAATCGACGATCACCGGTCAGGCGGCCGACGATGCCGAAATCCAGCAGGGCCGTGCGGCCATCGGGCAGCACGAACAGGTTGCCGCCATGCAGGTCGCCGTGGAACACTCCGTAGACCATGGCGCCCTCCATCAGCGCGACCATCGCCGTGCGCACCACCTGCTCGGTGTCGATGCCGGCTTCTTTCATGCCGACCACGTCGTCGAAATTGAACCCTTGCAGTCGCTGCATGACCAGCACCCGACGCGTGGCCAACGTGGGATGCGGCCGAGGAACGACGTAGCCCGTCTGGCCCAACTCGCTGAGCATGCTGGCGACATCGATCATGTTGGCGGCCTCCATGCGGAAGTCGAGTTCTTCCACGATGGTTTCGGCGAACAGTTCCACCAGCGCCGGTGGGTTCGCCAGCGCGGCGATGGGGATGCGGCCGACCAGGTGCGGCGCCAGCCAAGCCATGACGCGCAGGTCCTTGCGCACGAACAAGGCGACGCTGGGTCGTTGGACTTTCACGACCACCTGCTCGCCCGTTCGCAGTGTGGCCGCGTGCACCTGAGCGATGGACGCCGCCGCCAAGGGCGTGGGATCGAACCACGAGAACATGTCGTCGAGACGGCAGCCCAGGTCGGCCTCAACCACGGTACGAACATCGTCGAAGGTCTCGGGCGGTACTTGATCGCGACACAGCTTGAACTCGGCCACGAGCTCGGGCGGGAACAGGCCTTCGCCACTGGAGATGATCTGGCCGAGTTTGATGTACGTCGGCCCCAGACGCTCGGCTGCCCGGCGCAGCCTTTTCGAGATCTCGGCCCGGCTGGCCTCGGGCGTGGCGTAGCGACCTCGACGCTTGCGCGCCAGCCACGGTAGAACCGCACGGCTGAGGACCGAGACCACCGTGACGACCCGAGCACCTGGAGGAACGCGAGTCGGCTTGGTGAGATGAGGAACCTCGGCCCGCGCTGCGCTGCGCAGGCGCTCGGCCAGCGGCAGCCACTTGATGCCCGATCGTTCGAGCACCCACGGTGCTTCGTCGGTGAAGGCGCCCCACTCGCAATCGGCGGGCCGGGTGGCGCTGGGCGGGTGGGGCGGCGTGCCATGCGGCTCGACGGTTGATTCGAGGGGTTGCTCCACGGCATTCATGTTCGCAGCTCTCGGCGGCGATTGGCCACGCACAGGCTGGGAACAGGTGCGAATACGGGCACACCAGTCGTTGCTACAGTCGGCCAGCCCTCACCCTGTCGTTCAGGGGGCAGGCGACGTCTGGGGGACGACATGGGTGATCGGTATTACGTGACCGATTCAGATCTATCGAGCAGGTTTCCGCTGTACACGCGAGCGAACGTGGGGGAGGTCTTCCCCGATCCAGTCACGCCGTTGACCAGCACCACGGCCCTCTGGCTGGCCGAACTGGGGTGGCGCGACGGGTGGGTGCGCATGGGCGCGATGGATGCCGACGAGTTCCCGGACGACGAGTTCTGTCAGCTGGGTGTGCAGGGCGGCTACTGCTATCTGAATGCCTCGATCATCCGGCTGTTCGGCGAGCGCGCGCCAGGGCTGAGCTGGCAGCTGATGGACGAGACGTTCTTCGGAGCACAGCCGGGCATCCCGCCGTACGAGGAGATGGAAGGTGACGTCAGGCCCGATCTGACCGAGAAGATCGGGCAGACCTTTTCGTGGGTGTTCGCCCAGACCTCGCTGGACGACCTGACCGAGTTGACCGACGATCGCAACGAGACCAAGGCAATCAGGGATGCACGTCCCGACCTTGCGACGTTGTCCGATCTGGAGTTGTGGCAGCGCTATCAGATGTTGCTGCCGCTGCATCGCCAGCTGTTCGCGCATCACCTCTTCGCGACGTACATGGCCACAGTGCCCCTCGGGGTGATCAGTGGTGTGGCCACAGCGGTCGGGCGGTTGGACTTGATCATGCCGATCATCGCCGGATTCGGCGATGTCGATTCGGCTGCACCCAGCCATGCGATGTGGCGGTTGTCGCGCCTCGATCCGGCGTCGTCCGAGTTCGCTGACGGGTTCGTCCGGTTCCTGTACGAGTTCGGTAGTCGCGGGCCGAACGAGTGGGAGACCCGCTCACCCACATGGGAGACGCGGCCGACTCTGGCGCGCTCGGCCATCGAGCGCATGCGTCTGGCGCCGGACGGCGCCGATCCCACGATCCACAACGGCCAGAAGGCTCGAGAGCGCGAGGCCGCGGCAGCCGAGCTACTCGCTGTGGTGGAGGCAGACCCTGCGACGCACGCACAACTGGCCGCTGCAATTGCGTGCTCGCAAGCATGGCTGCCAGGCCGCGAGCGAACCAAGACCAACAACATTCGATGCATCCACGAGATGCGCATGCCGATGCGCGAGCTCGGCAGGCGGATGGTCGAGCGTGGGGAGTTCGACGAGATCGAAGACTTCGGGTTCATGCGCGAGGCCGAGGTCGAATCGATCATCAACGGCGAGCTCCACCTGCTGGACACCATTCGTGAGCGACGCGCCGAGTATCAGCATCTACAAGAACTGGTTCCGCCGTTCATCTTCGTGGGCCGCACCGATGGACCCGACACGTGGGCGCGCCGCGACGCCCCCGGCGAACACGTGCTGGCGTGCGGCGACACCCTGGCCGGGCTGCCAGGGTGCCCGGGATCGGCGGAAGGCATCGCCAGGGTCATTCTGGACTCGAACGATCCGACCGCGCTGCAGCCCGGCGACATCCTGGTTGCGCCCATCACCGATCCATCGTGGACCCCGCTGTTCGTGCCGGCAGCGGCTGTGGTGGTCGACGTCGGGGCAGTGCTCAGTCACGCCATCATCGTCAGCCGCGAGCTGGGGATCCCGTGTGTGATCTCGGCCACCGATGCCACCCGTCGCATCCCCGATGGCGCTCGCATACGGGTTGACGGCAGCACCGGTCTGGTGACCGTGCTCGAAGTCGTATGAACATCCTTCGCGTACATCGATCGCAGGAGTCGTCACATGGTTGCTGACCGATGGATCACCGACTGGGACATCAACCCCAGGTATCCGCTGTTCACCCGCGCCAATGCCGGCGAGGTGCTACCCGATCCGTGCAGTCCGTTGGGCTGGACGTTGGCGTGGACCCCGCCAGGAATGTTGCTCGGGTGGAGGGATTCGGCGGTGCTGGACTACGCCTCTGTGGACGAGGACGAGATCTCCGAGACGCATCCCGAGGTGGTGGGGATGTTCGGTGGCTACCTGTACATCAACGGCACGGCGGTGCGTCTGTTCGGCGTGCGCGGCCCGGGTCTGACCCCCGAGGCGATCGACGCGGTGTACTTCGGCGATCACCCCGACAAGCCGCCGTACCAGTCCGAGCCCTGGCACGAGAATCCTGCAGCGACGGCCCGAGTGGGCGAATGGATGGGCGTCGTCGTCGGTGCGACCGATCTGCCCGAGCTTCGTGACGACCGGGCGCTGGCAGCCGCCCAGCGCGCGGGGCGACCTGATCTGACTTTGCTGACCGACTCGCAGTTGGTGCAGCGAGCGCGTTCGATGATCCCCCTCTGTCGCCAGCTGTTCCGGCGGCACCTCGCAATCACAGCGGGTTCGTCGATCGGCGCGGGCATCTTGGCCGGGGTCACTGCGGCGTTGGGCCAGCCCGAACTGGTGCTGACGCTGATCACCAGCGTTGGCGAGGTCGACTCGGCCGCCCCCAGCCTGGCCATGTGGGATCTGTCGAGGCTGGCGCCCGACTCGCCCGAGTTCGCGTCGGGCCTCGATGCGTTCCTGCTCGAATTCGGCAGCCGCGGTCCGAACGAGTGGGACATTCGCAGCGAGGTGTGGGAAACAAACCCGGCACTGGTCACAGTGCTGGTCGATCGTATGAAGTCGATGAGCGACGCCGACTCGCCGGCCATTCGCAATCTCCGCAATGTCGAGCTGCGCGAGGCCGCCGCCGCCAACGTGCGGGCAGCCTTGGCCGACATGCCCGAAGTGGCCGGTCAGTTCGAGGCCGGTCTGCGTTCGGCGCACGTGTACCTTGCGGGTCGCGAGCGCACGAAGACCACCGTCATCAAGGTGCTGCACGAGATGCGCATGGCCATTCGCGAACTGGCCAGCAGGCACGACTACACGATGTCCGAGGTCTGCATGCTGCTGAACGACGAGCTCGACGCGTTCTGCGCAGACCCCGACGAGTTCCGGCCTCGGCTGACGTCGCGTGAAGAGCAGTATCTCGAACTGTTCCAGCTTCAGTCGCCGTTCATCATCGACGGCAGCGTTCAGCCGCTGGGTCAGTGGCAGCGCAAGGGCGGGCACGACTTCGTGGTGGCCGAACCAGGCACCGTGCTGCAAGGGGTCCCCGGTAGCCCCGGTGTTGCCCGGGGGCGTGCGCGCATCGTCATGCATCCATCCGACCCGATGGCCATCGATCCGGGTGACGTGCTGATCGCGCCCATCACCGATCCGGCATGGACACCGCTGTTCGTCCCTGCGGCGGCAGTGGTGGTCAACGTGGGTGCACAGGTCAGCCATGCCGTGATCGTCAGCCGTGAATTGGGCATTCCGTGCGTCGTCAGCGTGCAGAACGCGACCGACTGCATCCCCGACGGTGCGCTGGTAGAAGTCGATGGGAGCGCTGGTACGGTCACGATGTTGTGACTTCCGTTCCCGTCGCCACCACCGGCACGGTCGAGGACCGTGTGTCGGTGTTCGGTCGGCTGTGGCCGTACAAGTACATCGTCGCCGTTGTGTACGTGACGGCGTTGTTCCTGGACATCCTCGATCTCACCATCGTCAACGTCGCCATCCCCACGCTGGGGCGCGAATTCGCGACCGAGAACGCCGAGTGGATCGTGTTGGGCTACACCCTCAGTCTGGCCGTGTGGATACCGGTGTCGGGTTGGATGGGCGATCGGTTCGGCACCAAGCGCGTGTTCATGTTCGCTTTTGCCGCGTTCATCGGCGGCTCGGCGCTGTGTGCCGCCGCGCAATCCATCGGGCAGCTGATTGCGTTCCGCGTGCTGCAGGGCGTGGGCGGAGGAATGCTGACCCCCGTCGGTGTGGCCATGCTGTTCCGGGCGTTCCCGCCGGCCGAGCGTGCTCGCGCCAGCACGTACATCATGATCCCGACGCTGGTCGCGCCCGCTCTCGGCCCGATCGTGGGCGGCTTGCTGGTCACCCACACCAACTGGCGCTGGATCTTCCTGATCAACGTCCCCATCGGCATCGTCGGGCTGTACATCGGCCTGAAGTTCCTCCGCGAACATCGCGAACCCTCGGCCGGCAAGTTCGACGTACCCGGCTTCCTGTTCTCGGGTTCGGCCCTGGCACTGATCGTGTACGCCCTCAGCGAGGGGCCGCGTGCGGGATGGTCGTCGGCCGGGGTGCTGATCACCGGTGCGTTGGGGGTCATCTTCGCTGTGGCGATGGTGCGCATCGAGCTGACCAAGGCACGCCCCATGCTGGACCTGCGGCTGTTGCACAATCGCATCTTCCGGCAGTGCAACTTGGTCAGCTTCTTGTCCACCATGAGCTTCCTGGGTCTGCTGTTCGTCATGCCGTTGTATTTGCAACTACTTCGCGGGCAAGACGCACTGCACAGCGGCCTGACCACGTTTCCGCAGGCGTTCGGGGTGATGATCTCGTCGCAGTTCGCCGGCCGTCTGTACGCGCGCATCGGCCCGCGACGGCTGATGACCGGCGGTCTGCTGGCGTCCGGCTTGTTGATCTCGACGTTCATCGGGCTGGACCAGAACACCAGCCTGTGGGCAATCAGACTGCTGATGTTCGGCCGCGGGCTGTGCATGGGCTTTGCGTTCGTCCCCATGCAAGCGGCCAGCTACGCCACCATCGCCCCCGCCGACAACGGGCGGGCTTCGTCCATCTTCCAGACCCAACGGCAGGTTGCCGTGTCGATCGGCGTCGCCGTTCTGGCCAGCATCCTGTCGTCGTACATGTCACTCAGCCAGCCGCCCGCGCTCGACCAGATCGGGCATGCGCTCACCGGGTACCACTTGGCGTTCGGCGCTGCCGTTGCACTGTCGTTGGCGGCAGCAGCGGCGGCGTGGTTCGTGCGCGACTCCGATGCCGCAGTCACCATGACCATCAGACGTCGATGAGCAACATGCACGATGTTGCGGCACCCGGGCCCCTTTCCGGCCGTCGCGTCGTCGAGTTGGGCGTGTGGGTGGCCGGCCCCGCTGCCGGTGGTCTGATGGCCGACTGGGGAGCCGACGTCATCAAGGTCGAGCCGCCGGCCGGAGATCCGCAGCGCAGCGTGTTCGGTGCCGTGGGCATCGCCGGTCAGGCTGGACTGCCACCGTTCGAGATCGACAATCGCGGCAAGCGTTCAGTGGTGCTGAACCTGCAGCAACCCCAGGCGCTCGAACAGATGCATCAGCTGCTCGAAACCGCCGATGTGTTCATCACCAACGTGCGCCCAGCTGCGCTCGAGCGTCTCGGTCTCGATCACCAGAAGGTGCTGGCTCGGCACCCGCGCCTGGTCTACGCCAGCCTGACGGGCTATGGCCTGCAAGGCCCCGAGCGTGACCGCGCCGGATACGACATCGGTGCGTTCTGGGCGCGCAGCGGTCAGGCCTTCGCCATCGTGCCACCCGGCCAGATGCCTCCGGCCCTGCGCTCGGGCGTCGGCGACCACACCACGGGCATCGCCCTGCTGGCCGGCATCTTGGCCAAGTTGCTGGAGCGCGAGCGCACCGGCCACGGTGGGTTGGTTGCCACCAGCTTGCTGCGAACGGGCATGTACACGTTGGGTTGGGACATCGGCATCATGTTGCGCTTCGGTAAGCGCGAGGGCACGCGTTCACGCGAGCTCAGCAAGGCCCCGTTGGTCAACTGCTATCAGACCGGCGATGGCCGTGGCATCTGGTTGTTGCTGCTGGAAGGCGATCGCCATTGGCCAAACCTCATTGCCGCGCTGGACCGGCCCGATCTGGCTGCCGACGCGCGTTTCGCCGATGCCCGCGCTCGTCGTACCAACTCGGTCGACCTGGTTGCCGGTCTCGATCAGGCGTTCGCGCAATGGAACTACGCCGATTTGGTCCGACGCTTCGACGAACACGACGTGTGGTGGGCACCCATCAACTCCATCGCCGATGTCATCGCCGATCCGCAGGCCATCGCCGCCGGTGCGTTCGTCGACATGACGCCACGCGATGGCGAGGCGCCCTATCGGGCCGTGAACGGTCCGGTCGACTTCGACGATCGTCGACCTGTACCGGGCCCAGTTCCCGAGTTGGGCGAACACACCGCCGAAGTGTTGGCCGAACTGGAGTCTCGCAACTGACCAGCCCGACCGAACGGTCGTGTCGTTCGCCGACTGTCGTTCGCCGATTGTCGTTCCACGTCGGCCGCGCGGTTCTGGACCGTGAGCGGGTCGTCGACAACCCGATCAGGGACGGGAACCGGCTCCGTCAGAAACCGTCGCCGTGCAGGTGGTCGCACAGGCGCTCTTGGCCCGCAGCGATCTGCCCGGCGCCAACGCCCTCGAGGGCGGCGAACGGGCCGCAGGGATGCGGCGTGATCCACACGTGGATCATCGGAGACGGGACGAACTTCTGCAAACCGTTGGGGCAACCGCCCGACGAACTGGTGACACCGGCCACCTTCGGGGCATCAGCCGTGGTGAAGCAGAGGTTGTCGTGGATGTGCCATTGCATGAGCGCACCACCGATGTCGGGAACGTCTTCGAGGGCCACATCGGAGGGCAGCAGGTACATGGCGCTGACCAGTTTCTTCGAGCCGTCGGATTGGGGCTCGTAGACCAGGCTTTCGGGCCGATCTGGGTCGAGGACGACGTCGTCGTCGATCCAGTCCCATTGGATGAAGTGCTCGTGACCGGTGAGGGCATCGCCGATGCTGGTGAATCCAGCAGCTTCGGCCACGTGGAAGTCGCTCCACTGAGGCAGGCGCACCAGCGTGACGGCCACCAGGTTCTCGGCAGCTGCCTGCTGTTGCAGCGTGACGCCGTCGAAACCGCTGAGATCGATCGGTTGGTTGGGGTCGTAGGGTTTGGCCACTGGCGCCGGGGTTGCGTGATCGTGTGACTGGCACTTGTCGACACGCTCCTCGTCGGAGACTGCC
>JANNFQ010000326.1:0-3642 GCA_031380045.1 Acidimicrobiaceae bacterium | reverse complement strand
GTCCCCCAGCGCTACACGCTTGTGCTCGAACCAGACCTGGCGGCGGCGACGTTCACCGGCACCGTCGAGATCGATGTGGCGCTGACCGAGGGCGTCGATGAGATCGTGATGAACGCCATCGATCTGGGCATCGACTCGGTGTCCGTTGATGGCGTGGCCGCCACGTTCCAGTTGGACGAGGCCACCGAGCGTCTGACGATCAGCGCAGCCACCCCGTTTGGCGAATCGAAGATCGTCATCGGTTTCACCGGCACGCTGAACGACAAGTTGCGCGGTTGGTACCGCAGCACGTATCGCGACGCCGACGGCGCCGAGCATGTCATCGCCACCTCGCAGATGCAGGCCACCGACTGTCGTCGCGCGTTCCCGTGTTGGGACGAGCCCGACTTCAAGGCGATCTTCGATGTCACCTTGGTCATCGACCCCGAACTGCTGGCGGTGTCGAACGGCGCCGAGATCTCACGCGAGCTGCGCGCCGACGGCAAGGAACTGGTGCACTTCAACCAGACCATGCCCATGAGCACCTACCTGGTCGCCTTTGTGGTCGGACCGTTGGAGGCCACCGAGCCTGTGCAGGTGCCGCTGCTCGACTCTGATGCCACCATTCCGCTGCGCATCGTGCACGTTCCGGGCAAGGGCCACCTGACGGCGTTCGGTCTCGACGTCGGCGCCGCTGCGCTCGGCTGGTACCAGCAGTACTACGGCATCCCGAACCCCACCGACAAGTGCGACATGTTGGCGCTGCCCGACTTCGCTGCCGGCGCCATGGAGAACCTGGGCTGCATCACCTATCGCGAGAACCTGTTGCTGTGCGACACCGCCACCAGCACCCAGGCGGAGCAACAAGTGCTGGCCGACGTCGTCACCCACGAGCTGGCGCACATGTGGTTCGGCGATCTGGTGACGATGAAGTGGTGGAACGGCATCTGGCTGAACGAGGCCTTCGCCACGTTCATGGAGATCGCGTGCTGCAATGCCTATCGCCCCGACTGGAAGCGTTGGACCACGTTCAGTCTCGAGCGCAGCGTTGCCTTCGAGACCGATTCGTTGGCCAGTACACGGTCGGTCGAGTTCCCGGTGGAAGCGCCCGCCGATTGCGACGGCATGTTCGACGTGCTGACCTACCAAAAAGGTGGGGCGCTGCTACGCATGTTGGAGCAGTTCATCGGCGAGGACGAGTTCCGCAACGGCGTCAGCCACTACTTGCGCACCCACACCTACGGAAACACCGAGACCAGCGATCTGTGGGATGCCATCGAACAAGCAAACCCAGCCACGCCTGTTCGTCGACTGATGGACAGTTGGATCTGGCAGCCGGGCTACCCACTGCTCAGCGTGAAGTTGGTCGGCAACAACGTGATCATCGGGCAGCAGCGCTTCGCCTACGCAGACAGCGACGACGCCACCGTTTGGGTGGTACCCGTGCACGTGCGCATCGACGGTGTCGAGACGAAGGTGCTGATGGACGCCGACCAGATCCAGGTCGCGCTGCCCTCGCCCGATGCGGTGGTCGTGGTCAATGCCGGCGGGCACGGTTTCGTTCGCGTCACCTACGACGACGCGCTGCGCGCTCGTCTGGTGGGCAGCGCCCTCACCGAGCTGACCACCATCGATCGCTACAACCTGGTCGATGACGCGTGGAACGCAGTGGTCGCCGGTCGTCTGGGTGCAGTCGAGTTCGTCGACTTCGTGGAGGGATTCGCGTCGGAACGAGACCTGGCGGTGTGGCAGGTCATGGCGGCCGGGTTGCGCGGCGTCGGCCGGTTGATCGACGGCGATGCGTACGACGCGTTCCGCGCCCGGGTGCGCACCTTGGCGTCGCCGGCGCTGGGTGAACTTGGCTGGGTGCCAGCCCCCGACGAGGATGACCTCACCGGCAAGTTGCGTGGTCTGCTGGTGGGCATCATGGCCGTGTTGGGCAACGACATCGAGGCGCAGAAGCGATGCGCACAGATCGAGTCGGCGCCCGGCGGTGTCCATCCCGAACTGGTTGCGGCAGCCACAAACGTGGTCGCGGCCTTTGGTGGCGAAGCCGAGTACGAGCAGTTCCTGGAAGCGTTCCGCGCTGCAGCCACGCCGCAGGAACAGCTGCGCTACCTGTACGCGCTGGCCGAGTTCCCCACCGCAGAGCTGATTCAACGCACGTGCGAACTGGCCCTGGGCGGCGAGGTCAAGACACAGAATGCTCCATTCCTCTTGGCGCGCTGCATCGCCAACCGCGAGCAGGGTCAGTTGGCGTGGGACTTCGTCCGCCGACATTGGGCCGAGGCCAACGACAGGTTCCCGACCAACACCATCGTGCGCATGATCGATCCGGTGAAGATGCTGAACCGTGACACGCTCGTGGCCGACGTGCAGAGCTTCTTCTCCGAGCATCCAATCCCACAGGGAGCGAAGACGCTCGACCAAGTGCTGGAGCGTCAGCGGGTCAATGCGTCGCTGCGCGATCGTGAAGAGCCGCGGCTTGTCGAAGCGTTGGCTGGAGGGTGATGTGCATCAGCCGTCCGCCTTCCGAAGTGATGATGCCGAAGCCCTCGAGCTGATCGGCCTGCGCCCACTCGGGCGAGCAGGCAGTCGGTCGGGTCATGCCAGGATCAGCCAGTGACTGAACTCGTCATCGATCGCATTGCCGGGGCACTCGGTGCCGAGATCAACGGCCTCGACCTGACCCGGCCGCTCACTGATGGCGAGCTGGCTTCGCTTCGTGTCGCGTTGCTCGAGCACAAGGTCGTGTTCCTTCGCAATCAGCGGTACGCCACCGAACACCTCGAGCGACTGACGATTCAGCTGGGCGGGCACGGCGTCACCCCGTTCCTCGAATCGATGCCCGACCATCCCGGCGTCGTACGAGTCGTACGCGAGGCAACCGAGTCGGGCTTCAACTTCGGCGGCGCATGGCACAGCGATTGGAGCTTTCAACCGGCACCGCCTGCATTCACGCTGCTGTGGTCGTTGCAGGTGCCGCCTCATGGCGGCGACACCATGTGGTCCAACCAAGAACTGGCGTACGAGACGCTGTCGCCTGGGCTGCGGGCCATGCTGGACCACACCGATGTGGTGCATTCGGCAGGATGGGCGTACTCGGCGGATGGTGTCCTGGCCCGCACCGCCAGCGGGCGATCGATGCGCATCGCCACCAGTGACGATGCGTTGGCAGAGCAGGTGCACCCAGCAGTCACGACTCATCCCGAGACCGGCCGCAAAGCGCTGTTCGTGAATCCCACGTACAGCGTGCGTTTCGATGGCTGGTCGGCCGCCGATAGCGCGCCAACGTTGCAGTACCTGTACGCGCACGGAACGCGCGACGCGTTCACCTGTCGCTTCCGCTGGACGGCTGACACCGTGGCCATCTGGGACAACCGGTGCACCCAGCACAATGCGTTGAACGACTACAGCGGCCATCGGCGCGAACTGCACCGCACCACCGTGGCCGGCACCCCCCCGCACCGTGGTTGACCCGAAGCGGGTTGGTCAGCGGATTTCGGTGCCGTCGGGGCGGTGGGTGTGCCAGTGGCCGGTGGGGTCGCGCCAGGTTTCGTAGCCGAGGTTCTTGCGGAGGTTGTGGTGGTTGCACATCGGTCCGCCGTTGGCCGTGGAGGTACCACCGCCGTGTTGGTAGTCGTGGCTGTGATCGGCGACGCT
>JANNFQ010000293.1:0-3323 GCA_031380045.1 Acidimicrobiaceae bacterium | reverse complement strand
GGCGACTGCTGCATTCCCTTCATGTCCTGCCGAGCCGATCGTGTAGAACCCCAGTCCCCTGCCGCGCAGCCACCTCGCAGCATGATCCAAGTGCCGGCTGGCCACCTGCGTCTCGAACAGTTTCCACGCATCCCGCGTTGTCAACCGCGAGCCGTCACGGATCGGCCGATCGGCGCGCGCCGCTGTTGTGCCGACCCCCGTCTGCGGCGATGGCGGTAGCGCGCCGATGTTGGCCAGCAGCTGTTGTTCGAGCGGGTCGAGGGGACCGTGGTCGGCAGCGACGAGGTCGGTCACGGCCCGTGACGCTACTGGTCAGCCACGCCTCGCGACAGGCGCGCACAGGCTGACACACTGTGAGCATGCCGTTGCATCCACAGGCCCAGTCGTTGCTCGCACTGATGGCGTCGATCGGCGATCCGCCGATCGAGCAGTCGACGCCCGATCAGGCCCGAGCCGCACGCCGTGCACGGCTGCGGCCGCCCACCGCACCCATGCACGAGATCCGCGACCTCGATGCCGACGGGGTGCCGGTTCGGCTGTACCGACCGAACGACGAAGAGGGTCTGGGGCTGCTGGTGTACCTGCACGGCGGGGGCTGGGTGATCGGCGATCTCGACTCGCACGACAACGTCTGCCGCGCGCTGGCCAACGGCAGTGGGCACGCGGTGCTCAGCGTGGACTACCGACTGGCACCCGAGCATCCGTTTCCTGCTCCACTCGAGGACGCCGTCACCGCCCTCCGGTGGGCACACGCGAATGCACAAGATTTGGGCTGCCGTGCCGATCGGCTGGCGATCGGCGGCGACTCGGCTGGCGGCAACCTGGCGGCCGTCGTCGCCCAGCTGGCACCGGTGCCACTGGTGCATCAGATGCTCATCTACCCGATCACCGATTGCACGCGTTCGTTCGCCAGCTATGACCAGAACGCCACCGGCTACTTCCTCACCAAAGCCGGCATGGGTTGGTTCATCGAGCACTACCTGTCGGGCGGCAGCGGCCGGGTGGACGACCCTCGTGTGTCGCCGTTGTTCGCGTCAGACGCCGTGGTTTCCGCAACGCCGCCGGCACTGGTCGTGACTGCCGAGTTCGACCCACTGCGCGACGAGGGCGATGCCTACGCCGAACGTTTGGCGGCGCTGGGTGTGGCCACCAGCCACGTGCGGTTCGGCGGCATGTTCCACGGCTTCTTCTCGCTCGCCGATTTCCTCGACGATGCCAAGGGTGCGAACGCGCTGGCCGCTGCGGCCGTCGGCGCCGCGCTGGGCCGCTGACGTCGAGCACGCAGCGCGGCCTCAGACCATCCAGGCGTCGCGCGAGATGGGCACCGTCAGCGAGGGGCGGGTGAACAGAAACTGGGCGAGCTCGGAGCCGACCGGCTCGCCGCACGCCAGGCCCGCCAACGTGCGCCCGAACCATGATGCAAACTTGAACCCATGAGCTGCGCCCAACGCCACCGAGATCTGCGGATGCTGTGGCAGGCGGTCGCACACGAAGTCGCGATCGGAGGTCAGCGTGTACAGGCACGTGGTGGTGCGGGGCGCGCCGAAACCGTCGCCGACCAACCCGTGCATGAACTCACCGAGCCGTTGCTCCATGGCGGTATCGGGTTCGAACGTGCGGGTGTCGGCGTCGACCTCGCTGCCACCGACATCCTCAGCGGCCTTCACGGCCGAGGTGTCGCCGTACACCGGGAACCCGTAGAAGCTGGGGTCGTCCATCCAGATCCACACCGGAAATCTTCCGGGCGCGAACCGCTGCAGATCGGCGTGCGGGAAGTACGACACCTGCTCGCGCAGCACCACCAACGGAATGTCCAAGCCCAACGGCGCCAGCAACCGATTCGTCCACGCATCGGCCGCGACCACCACATGACCGCACCGCATGGTGCCGCGATCGGTGATGACATCGACCTCGCCGCCCACCGGGCGTAGTTCGATGACGCGAGTGTGCGGGTGCAGCGCTGCGCCGTGTGCGGTGGCCAGTCGTTGCAACGTGTCGGTGCCGCGACCGGCCGGCACGATGCCGGTCTCGGCCGAGTAGATCGCGGCGACGTCGTCGCCCACCAAGGTGCCACCGGCGAAGGCCGGCCACCGACGCCGCACCTCGGCGCCGTCGATGAACTCGTAGGGCACACCTGCGGCTTCAAGACTGGATGTGTACGACCTGTGGTCGATGGAGGCATCGACCGGGAACAGATCGATGCCACCGGTGGTCGTGATGATCTGGACGTCGCCATCCGCTTCGACCGCACGCCATGCGCTGTATGCCTGGGCGGCAAGTTCGACGTACTCGGGCGTGTGGTACGAGCGACGGATGATACGCGAGTGATCGTGCGACGCACCGCGCACGTGGCCCAACTCGAACTGTTCCAGACCCACCACGTTCACGCCGCGACGGGCCAACCAGTAGGCGGTGGCAGAGCCCAGCCCGCCCAGACCGATGACCGCGACATCGATGGCAGCGGGCAGGGAGCGGTCCACCAGGCCGAGGCTACTCTGAACGGTCATGCAGGATTCAGAGCCGGACGCCGCCGCCGACCCCGGCACCGACCCAGGCGATGTGACGACGCGGCTGGTCGGCATCGAGGCATCAGACGGCGTGTGGCTGGCGGCCACCCTGTACCTGCCAGAGGGCGACGGGCCGTTCGCGACGCTGATGGAGGCCTTGCCGTATCGCAAGGACGACATCACTTCGTCGTACGTCGACAGCTACGTGCGATTCGTGCGCGAGGGCAACTTCGCCGTACTGCGCGTTGACTTGCGCGGCACCGGCTCGTCGGGCGGCACCTTGCACGACGAGTACACAGCGCTGGAACGATCAGACCTGCGGACGGCGATGGAATGGATCGCTGCGCAGCCGTGGTCCACCGGCCGAGTCGGCATGTTCGGAACGTCGTACTCCGGCTTCAACTCGTTGCAGATGGCGATGGATGGCGTACCCGAACTGGGTGCGGTCGTGGCGATGTACGCGACCGACGATCGCTACACCGACGACGTGCACTACTGCGGTGGGGTGCTGCGCGCCCTGGACCTGATCGACTACCCGTTGTACATGGTGGCCATGAACGCGCTGCCTCCGGTGCCCGCGATCTGGGCGGCCGGAGCCGATGGCGACTGGGCCGAGGAGTGGACGCGGCGCATTCAGCAGTCGCCACCGTGGTTGATGACGTGGTTGCGATCGCCGACCGACAGTGCCGAGTGGCGTCGGGGTGGAATTCGGACCGGCCCCGACGGCCAGGGGTACGAGCGCATCGGGTGCCCGACCATGCTGATCGCCGGCTGGGCCGACGGCTATCGCAACAACACCTTCCGTACCGTCGAGCG
>JANNFQ010000282.1:0-22650 GCA_031380045.1 Acidimicrobiaceae bacterium | reverse complement strand
GCCGGTATCGGCATCGACGACGGCCCACCGATGAGGCCGTAGGTTGAGCACAGGCTCTCGTTCTTCACGCGGTACGAGTGGTCGGGACCCCTCGGCCCTGCACGACGCCGTGCCCGGAGCGTTTGCACACTTCTGTCCCGGGGGTCGTACGGGGAGTGTTCACACGCGACACGCGACACGGGGCTCGGCGGAATCGTCGGGTCGTGCGTTCGCCGGCCCGAGCAACCAGCGGTGAACAGGACCGCATCGGGCTCGCCCAAGGGTGTGCCCTCGGCGGGCGAGAAGCTGGGAGGTCCGTGCGCGAAGGTGCCCGACCCTTTCGGATCGGGCACCTCAGCACCGGCCTGCTGGGAGGGTTCAGGCGGTCTTGGGAACCTTGTGATGGTGGACCAGGCCAAGGGCCACCAGGATGGTCATGACGATTGCGGCGAGGAAGGCCCCGATTGCGGCCAGCCCGGCGATGGTGCCAACGGTCGACCATGCGTAGGCCGAGAGCAAGAGTCCACGAAGGGTCTCACCCTTGAACAGCGTGTTGCGGTTGGTGGTGATGCCGTCGGCGGTGGCCTGCAGTTCATCCACGGTGGCCTGTGGCTCGCCTGCGGCGACTGCGTCAGCGACGGCAGCCTTGGCGGCACGCTCGGGGGTGCCGAGGTCGGCGAAGGTTGCGCCGTCGGCGATGCCTTGGAGGTGGCCGTTGATGTAGCTGGCGTAGGCCTCGGCTTCCTTGCCGGTGTCCAGTTTCTGGTCGGCGTACCCGAGCAGGTCGGTGCGACCTTCCTTTGTCAGCGCGTCAGCCGACGGGAAGCTGATGTTCTGCGAGGCGAGCTCGTCGTGGACGTAGTTGTCAGAGAAGTTGTAGCCCCAGGTGAGGAGCCCGCCAGCGATGGCGAAGACCACGACGGCGACGAGGCCGAAGCCGATCAGCACGCTGTCGATCGTGCGTCGCTTCAGTGCGACGACGGGTGTTGCCGGCGCTGTGATCGGTGCCTCGATGGTTCGTGGCTCGATGAGTGTGGTGTTCATGTGGACCCTCCGTTTGGATCGGTGTTCTACTGATCAACGTACGGCTGTGGTCGCCCCCTGTTCAGAGGCGTCGGTCCCACAGTGATGGGACTTTGTGCCCGGCCGCCCAGGGCAACAGTCGTCGGGTCGTGACCGATGGCCCTACCGGATCGAGTGTCGAAGTTGCCAGGCTGACCGCATGAGCACAGAGTTCATCGCTGCAACAGCACCTGCCACGAAGAACACTCTTCACAAGGTGATCGTCGGCTTCGACGGCTCGACAGGCGCAGAGACGGCTGTCGAGTGGGCCGCCTGCGAAGCCGAGCAGCGAGACGTGTTCCTTCGAGTTCTGACGTGTTGGGCCGTGCCACCAGAGGTGGATTTCTATGGCGCCGGCAGACGGCAGGCCGACAGCCTGACGGCGATCGTTGCGGCGACGAAGAAGCGGCATCCGCATCTCGTCGTCAGCTCATCGGCGACGCCGATGGACCCTCGTGACGCGCTGATCGACGAGGCTGCCAAGGCAGACCTGTTGGTGATCGGATCGTCCACGATCGGCGCGGCCAGACAGTTGCTGCTCGGGTCCGTTGCCAAGACAGCAGCACGCCGCAGCCCATGTCCGGTGGTAGTGGTGCGTGGCGCCGGCGTCCGACCTGTGCGCACGATCGTTGTGGGTATCGACGGATCGAGTGCGTCGGCCGCTGCAGTCGATTGGGCCTGTGCGGAAGCCGACTTCCATCGTGCGCAGGTCGTGTTGATTCATGCGTGGGAAGGTGACATCAGTCGGGTGGACGCGCAGCGTGTCATCGACGTGGCGGTCTCGGAATGCCATGCACGAACCGGTGCCGAAGTGCGCGGAGAGTTGGTGGACGGGTCGCCCGCGGCTGCAATCGTTCGGGCCAGTCGAGAAGCCGATCTCGTCGCGATCGGATCGAGAGGGCAGAGTGGGTTCAAGACGGCGCTGTTCGGTTCGGTCGCACTGTCGGTGGCCGATCAAGCCGCCTGCCCCGTAGCCATCACCCACCCGCGACTTCGCCAAGGCTGAATCAAGCCATGCGCGATCGTCTGGTTGTTGGGTACGACGGTTCTGCGACGTCGGTCGCCGCCCTGGACTGGGCGGGCGCAGAAGCGGCCATGCGCGGAGCATCGGTGCGGGTGATCTCGTCGTACGCAATGCCTCCGCTCATGAACTTCTACGGCATCGGCACACCGTCGGCGAACGCGCCTGAGTTGCGGCAGCTCGAGGAGTCGTGCGAGGCCGCCCTGCGCGCGGCGGTCGATGCATCGGTTCGTCGACACCCCAGCGTTGCGTTCGACTTTCAGGCCGTCGATCGACCAGCGGGGCAGTCGTTGGTGGACGAGGCGAAGAGCGCAGATCTGCTGGTGGTCGGCAGCAACGGACTGGGGGCGACGACGAGCTTCCTGCTCGGTTCGGTGGCGGGACTTGTCCTGCATGAGAGCCCGTGCCCGGTGGTGGTCGTGCCGGCCGAGCCTGCTGCGCTGGGCGGCAGGATTGCGGTGGGGATCGACGGATCTCATCAATCGACCGCAGCGCTGAACTGGGCAGCGGACGAAGCGCGGCGGCGCGGCGCACGACTCGTTGTCGTTCACGCGTGGGAGTACCCCTATCGGGTCAGTGCCGAGGCCGCCGAGCGGGGCACCACGTTGGCCCAGGCCGACGCTGCGATCGTGTTGGAGCGCTACGTCGATTCTGTCCGCCCGAGTGGGTCGGGGCCAGTGACCGGCCAGCTGGCCGAGGGACCTGCAACGCACGTCCTGCTCGGCGTGGCCAAGACCGTTGATCTGCTGGTCGTCGGGTCGCGGGGTCGAGGCGGCTTTCGTTCGATGCTGCTGGGGTCCGTGGCCCACGCACTGTGCGCTCACTCAACCTGCCCTGTCGCGGTGATTCGCTGATTCGCCCACGACGCGCTCGATGTGGTGAGTGCGCACCGACAGACGAGCATCTTCAGTGCGGCGGGCGGAAGACGCGATTGGTCACAGGTAACCGCGGTGGTCGGGGACTCCAGGCGTCTCCGGGGCTTTGACCATCAGGCCGGTGATCGACTCCACCCTGATCACCGACCAGCAGGGCTTGTCGCCTTCGGCCCACGGCTCCAGGCGGGTTGCGATCTCGTCCGGTATCGAGTCGATCGACAACGCGTGGGCATTGCCGATGGCCACAACGCTCCATCCCTGTCGGTGCGCCGAGTCGATCTGATCGACCTCGAACGCAACTCGGGCATCCGGCAGCAACGGTCGCTCGGTGCGAAAGTAGATGTGACGTTCGTACGCGATGTAGTTGACCGGTCTGACGTTCGGAACCGTGTCGCCGATCACCAGCCGGCCGATGTGCTGGCTGGCGATCAGACGGTGGCAGTCATCGACGTCGAACTCGGTGCGTCGATCATCGGCAGCTGAGCTGGACATGGCAAGCCTCCTCTCGTCAGTGTCCACGCGGCAAACGAGGCGGCATAGGGCCGGGAGTCACTTTGGCGGTGTGAGCCTCAACGAGGCGGCAGCGATGCGTCGTCGCGATGACGAACGCCTCTATCCCGTGCCGACGGGTGCGGCGACGATGGAAGCATGACGACCAGCATTGGATCGAATGGAGGTCCACATGGGAACGACACGTTTGGAGATGCCGGGCTGGGAGAGCCTTGATCTGCTCGGCCGCGAGAGCGTCGGGCGGCTGTGCGTCATCGACCACGGATATCCGTTGGCCTTCCCACTGAACTACCGAATGCTGCACGACGAGAAGGGAACCCGATTCGTGTTCAGGACGAGTCCGACGTCTGCGGTCGGGCAGTACGTGGGACCCGCATCTCTCGAGGTGGACCACATCGATGCATTGCGGCCGGCCGCCTGGAGCGTCATCGTGCGCGGAACACTGCGTCGTGCCGTCGACAACGACGAACTGCACGACACCCATCCGCTCGTCACCAGCGCCCGCTTCCACTGGGTGGTCCTGGACGCAGTGGCGATCAGCGGTCGGCGATTCGCCGCACAACCGTCCAGCGACGACTTCGCCGTCGAGTGGCAGCCAGTGGGCTGATCACTTCCGGCATGGCCGAACGACATGACGTTGTGCGACAGAATGCCGAGCAATGGATGACGAGAGCGAGCCGGCCAGCCGAGTGGCACATCGCCCCGTCATTCCCGCTTCGCGGCCGGACGCGGTACTGGACCATGTCACCAGCGGCTGCGACATCATCGTTCCGTTGGCCAACGGCGAGCCCGTCACACTGTTGGATGCCCTCGAGGCACATGCCGATCAGTTGACGGATGTTCGCGTGCATCAGATGCACGCACTCCGCGATCGGCCGTACCTGCACGGCACCTTCGGCGACCACCTCAGGCATGTCTCGTACTTCCTGTCGCACGTGACCCGCCCGTGCTTCCATGCAGGCACCATCGACCTGGTGCCCAACAACTTCTCCGAGATGCGCTCGATCCTGGCGCGTGCCACCACCGATCCGCTGGTCCTGGCTGCTGCCTCACGACCAGATCGTCACGGCTACTTCAGCCTGGGTCTGAATGCTGACTACGTCTCGTCGTTCATCGGTCGAGCGCGGTTCTTCCTGGAAGCCAACGCGCAGATGCCGCGTACCTTCGGTCGCAATCAGGTGCACGTCAGCCAGGTCGTCGGTTGGTCGGAAGCCGACTATCCGCTGGTTCAGATCGCGCCTCCCGCAACTGCGGATGCCGATCATCGCATCGCCGCGTTCGTTGCCGAGCGCATGGCCGATCGCTCGACCATCCAGGTTGGCATCGGCGGAATTCCCAATGCGATTCTCGCCGCTCTGGTCGGCCATCGCGATCTGGGTGTTCACACCGAGTTGATCTCTGACGGCGTGATGGATCTGGTCGAGCGAGGTGTGGTCACCGGCGTGGCCAAGAACCTGAACCGCACCAAGACGGTGGGCACCTTCGCCCTCGGCACGCAACGGCTGTACGACTTCCTCGACGAGAACACTGCGTTCGAGCTGTGGCCGGTTCGTTACGTGAACGACCCACGGGTCATTGCTCAAGAGTCGGGATTCGTGTCGATCAACGCGACTGTGGCGGTCGATCTGATCGGCCAGTGCGCGTCCGAGACCGTCGGTGGCAGATACTTCTCGTCCAGCGGCGGGCAGGCCGACTTCGCCCGCGGCGCCATGTACTCGCCGGGCGGGCAGGGTTTCGTCGTCCTGCATTCGACGGCCAAAGACGGATCGATCTCGAAGATCGTGCCAACGCTTGCGCCCGGCGACGTCGTGACCACACCGAAGAACACCGTCGACAAGGTGGTGACCGAGTGGGGTGTAGCTGAGTTGCGCGGACGCTCGATTCGGCAGCGGTCTGCTGCGCTGATCGCGATCGCTCACCCCGATCACCGTGATCGCCTCCGGGCGGCGGCCCGTCAGCTCGGATACCTATGACCTCGCAGCGGTGGCGGTCTGCCGATCATCTGGCCGTCGATGGCACGTGGGGGAACCCGCTGCTCCACATGGTGGTGTCGTCATTGGTGATCAGGTATGCCTCGTAGCCCGGCTGTTGTTCGATCCATTCCAGCCCGTCCGGCCCCATGACGAACACCGCTGTGGCGTAGGCGTCGGCGATGCCCAGATCTGGGCCGGTCACGGTGGCGCTGGCAATGGTGGTGGTGGCTTGGGCGGTGCGTGGGTCCACGATGTGTGCGCCGCGCTCGTAGGTCGCCGAGGTCGCAACGGCGCATGGCCCGTTCAGTTCGAGAACGGCTGCCTGTTGGTCGGGTTGGTACGGGTGTCTGATGCCCACGCGCCACGGCTGCCCTGGCCGGGGCGAGCCGCGCAGGGCGATGTCGCCGCCGGCATTGATGCAGAAGTTCGTCGCTGCGCCCCGCTGCAGGATCGCAGCGGCCCGCTCGACTGCCCAGCCCTTCACGTAGCCCGACGGATCGAGTGACGTGCCGTTGGGCGCCGGCACGGCAAACGCATCGAACGTGCCATCGGTGATCGCGTTCAGTTCGATGCACGTGCGGAGGACATCGGCCGTCTCGTGGGTCAGGTCCTGCAGCGTGATCTCACCTCGACCCAGGCGAGTGATCTCGCTGCCGGCCATGTAGGTGCTGAACGTGCGATCGACGTGGTGCAACCATTCGATGGCGTCCTGCAGTGCGCCCGGTTCGGGCAGCGGGCTACGCAGGTCGAAACTGACGGCCATGCCCATGACGTGTTCGACGTGATTGATGCCCATCGGTTCATCGCTCATGCCAGTGCGGTGGCGCCTGCCGCACGAGCCTGGTCGATGGCCGACTGCAGCGACTGCTGGTACGCATCGCTGGTGTAGGTGGCGCCCGACACGGTGTCGATGTTGGCGCTTTGAGCGGTCAGCACCTCGTTGCGCAGTGTGGGCAAGGCTCGGGCGTTGATGCGCACGCTCTTGCCGTCACCGTCCGGATACTGGATCACCGCGACTTCGCTGATCGCGCCGTCAGTGATCTGCACCTGGATCTGCACCGGGCCGTACTTGGTGTCGACGATGTCTCCGTTGTACGCAGCCACCGCAGCGACAGCGGGTACGGCCGCGGTTGTCGCCGTTGTCGCGGTCGTGGCGGTTCTGGCCGGTGCAGTTGCTGGAGCCGTCACCGTCGCCGACGCCGTCGTGGCAGCGGTCGTGGCGCTGGGTGCCGGTGTGGTGGCCGTGGTAGCTGCCGTTGCTGCGTTGGATGCGGTTGCGACCGGAGTGGGGAGCGCAGCAAGGGTGGAGTCGGCGGCCTGCGAGGTGTTCAGACCGGCGAACAGGTATGCCAATCCGCCGGCCGATGCACAGCTCATCGCCAGTGCACCCAGGCGGGCGACGCGTGCGGGGTGATGCTTGCGTGTCGACCGTACGGGCCGATCCGATGGGGTACGACCGGTTCCCGACGGCGGACTGGTCGGGGCTTGGGGAACCCGACCCGCTGGCGGCGGGGCAGGCGGTGCCAGCACTCCGGGAATCGAGGTGCCGGGCCGCACGGCTGCCGGCACAGAGGCCGGGGCCGGGGCCGGGGTGAGGGTGGGTGTCGTCGTGGGAGCGCCGGTCGTCTCGGCCCGCCGTTGGGCGAGTCGCTCGAGGCGCGCAGCCAGTGGATCGATTGCTGACAGCGGAGGGGGCAAGCTGTTCATGGGTGTCCATTGAACAATGCGGGCGTCAGAGCAAGATTGGCGCAACATGTGAGCCAGGTGAGAATCCGGGTGCTCAGCCAGGTGAGTCAGGCTGCTCGGCCCACGACCAGAGCCAACACGCGCACCATTGCCGCATACACGACCAGGGCGGCACATATGGCCAGACCGGCCTCGACGGCCAGCGTGGTTCCGTCGCTGCCCACCTGAAAGGCATGTACACCGGCCAGTATGGTGGCCGCGACCGACGTGAGGTGGATCGCTCGCCAGGTGCGTCGCTTCAGTCTTTTGCGTGGCCACGAGGTGAACACAGTCAGCGCGAACAAGTACGTAGCGATGACACCCCACGTGATCGCCCACTTCGCATCATGTGCGGCACCGGGAACCAACGCATCGACGATGCCGATGCCGGCGTTCTTGTCCAGGTAGATGGTGACGATGTGGACGACGGTGAAGACCAGGGTGAGGCCGCCCAGCCAGTTGTGCAGATCCAACCACCATGCCGGGCGACGGCGTTGGCCGGTGTTGCGTGATGAGAAGAAGAAGCCGAAGACCAGCGCGGAGACGGCCAGCACCGTCGCGACGATGCCGGTCGCGCGGCTGATGAACCACCAGATGTCGTTCAATGGTTGTCCTCCGAAGGTGTGTTGGCACGAGCGGCCACGGGTAGATCGATGGTGACGGTGACGCCATTGCCCGGTTGCGTGTCCAGACGGACCGACCCGTGATGAGCGGCAACAAGCGCATCGACGATCGAGAGTCCCAGACCCGAACCGCCCGAACCGCGCGACCGTGACGTGTCGGCACGATAAAAGCGTTCGAAGGCGCGTGCTGCTTGGTCGTTGGGCATGCCCGGCCCGTTGTCGGCGACCGTGATCGTCGCCCGCCGGCCGTCTGACGCCAACCGGATTGATGTCCGCGTGCCCGGCGGGGTGTGCGTGCGAACGTTGGCGATGAGGTTGTCGATGACCTGTCGCAAGCGGGGTGCATCGCCAACGACCGTGACGATGTCGTCGACCGTCAAGGCGATGGGATAGTCGGGCGCAACGGCTCGTGCCGTTCGGATGGCGTCCACGACCACCTCCGACAGATCAACGGTGGAGTTGCCAACCGGGCGCCCTTCGTCAAGCCGCGCCAGCAGCAGCAACTCCTCGACCAGTTCGTTGATGCGAGCAGTCTCGGAGGCAATGCCATGCATCGCCCGGTCGAGGTCCTCGGGGTGATTGCGGGCCCCTCGATCGAAGAGCTCGGTGTACGCCGTCACCGCGGCCAAGGGCGTTCGCAATTCGTGAGAGACATCGGCCACGAATCGACGCATCCGTTCCTCTGACGCTCGAAGCTCGGCCTCGGTGGCGTCGCGCGAATCGAACGCATCGCGGATTCGATCGAGCATGGTGTTCAGCGCTGTTGCCACACGACCCACCTCGGTGCCCGAATCTGCACCCGGGGCGCGTTGGACCAGGTCGCCGTCGGCGGCAATGGCAAGCGCTGTCTGTTCGACACGATGCAGGGGCCGAAGGCCGACCTGCACGAGCCACCAGCCCACACCGGCAGCGACCAGCAGGGCTGCGACGGCCACGACCAGCTCGGTCAGCAGCAGGCGATGCCGGGCTTCGTCGAACTCGTGCAGCGCCTGTCCGATGAACAGCACGCTGCCGTCGTCGAGCTGCGAGATCCGCAATCGGATTCGCTCATCATCGGTGTCGCCTTCAGCCGTTCGAAACACAGCAGGATCAGCGAGGCCGATGGTCTGATCGTCCGGCCAGGTGAGGTCGGCGAATTCGGCAATGTCGGTTGTGACCGCAGCGTGGCCACGTTCGCGCGCGGGGATGATGAATCGCACCCCTCCGTCGGCGTCGGTCAGTGCCACGAACGTGCCCGGCGCAGCTTGCTCGATCGCCCGCTCGAGGTCGGGCTGATTGCCGGCGACCAGCTCTTCGATCGGTTCGTGCGAGCGTTGCAGCCCACCGTCGATCTGATTCGATTGCGACCGGACGAACACGCCGTACGTTGTCGTGCTCGCCACTGCCAGCGCCACGAAGGCAACCGCGCTGAGCGAGCCGACGAGGCGCGCCTGAAGCGAGACGGTCATCCGTCGGACTCGTCGTCACGCAACACGTAACCGACCAGGCGCACGGTGTGGATGAGCGGGGGGCCGAACTGGTTCAACTTCTTGCGGAGATAGCTGATGTAGGTCTCGAGGATGTTCGAGTCGCCGTCGAAGTCGTAGTGCCAGACATGATCCAGGATCTGAGGCTTCGACAGGACACGGCGGGGATTCAACATGAAGTAGCGCAGCAGGTTGAACTCGGTAGCCGTCAGGTCAATGGACTGGTCGCCACGCCACACTTCGTGGCTGTCAGGATCGAAGATGACATCGGCGTACGTCAGGCGGTGGTCGGTGTTGGTGGCCCCGACGGTGCGTTGCAGAATGGCGCGTACGCGCATCACGATCTCGGCCAGCGAGAAGGGCTTCGTGACGTAGTCGTCGGCACCGACGGCGAAGCCTTCGAGCTTGTCGTCGAGCGAGTCGCGAGCGGTCAGGAAGAGCACGGGAGTTGCCAGACCGTCGGCGCGAATTCGTCGGGCGACCTCGAACCCGTCGATGTCGGGCAACATCACGTCCAACACGATCAGGTCGGGCGTGGCTGACTGCGCCAGGGCCAGCCCGTCGCGACCGGTCAGGGCTTGCGTCACGTCAAATCCCTCGTATCGCAACGCAGTCGAGACGGCATCGACGATCGATGGCTCGTCATCGACGACCAGGATGCGTCGGCTTGCCGGCGCTGTCTCGCTCATGAGGTCCTGCCGTGCGTCACGCAGCCATTCAATCTCATTCCCGGCCGCGGTCGCTTCCTCTCGACGCAACTCTCAGCGCGCTCACAGCCAACACGGTGCCAGCTGTGCAGCAGGCGCGATCGGGACTCTCGGCCCTATCCGCTGGGCAGGATCGGGCCGATCATGAAGTCATGACCAAGAAGATCACCGTCGGATACGACGGAAGCACGCCGTCGGGCGAGGCCGTCGACTGGGCTGCGGACGAAGCCTCCAGTCGGGGCGCGGGCTTGCGGATCGTGTGCTGTTACCGACTGCCGGTTGCCAACTCGGCAGCGTTCGGGTGGCCGGCCACCGAAGCAGTCGAGTTGCTCTTGGAGGCTGCCGATCAGAATGCGAAGGACATCAGCGCGCGTGTCACACAGCTCCATCCCGACCTCGAGGTGGCTACCTCCGTCTCGGCTGGGCCTGCCGATCTGGCATTGATCGACGGTGCGGCGTCAGACGACTTGATCGTCGTCGGTGCCAGCGCGCACGAGGGCCACTCGGCGTTCTGGCTGGGCAGCACCCCACGTCAACTCGTGCGCCACAGCCCGTGCCCGGTGGTGGTGGTCCGCGGCTCTGCCAGCCGTGGTCGACCCGACCGGGTCGTGATTGGCGTGGACGGCTCGACATCGTCGACCGCTGCGCTGGAGTGGGCCGGTGACGAGGCGGATCGTCATCGCGTCCCACTCGTGGTGGTTCACGCGTGGTCGTATCCGTACGCCGACGCGGCCATTGGTTCAGCGCAGGCGCGAGAGCTGATGGAGGTCGATGCGGCGTGCGTTCTGGACCGGTGCGTCGAACATGCGCGAGAGCGTTTTGCCTCGGACATCGTCGGGCAACTGGTCGAGGACGGCGCCGTACCGGCGCTGATCGACACCGTGCGCGACGGCGATCTGCTGGTACTGGGCTCGCGGGGCCATGGGGCGTTGATCACGGGGATCCTCGGGTCCACCGTCAACGCGGTCCTCGACCGTGCGAATGTGCCGGTGGTCGTCGTTCGCAAGGCAATGGTCGCGTGATGACGTCATGAAATCCGCACACACACTGCAGTTCTTGGGGGGAGCTGGCACGGTGACGGGCTCGAAGTACCTCGTCAACAGCGGCGAGACTCGGGTGTTGGTTGACTGCGGGTTGTTCCAAGGAACGCGAGATCTTCGTGCTCGCAACTGGGATGTCCTGCCTGTCGCCGCAGGATCGCTGGATGCGATCGTGTTGACACACGCGCACATCGACCACTGTGGCTATCTGCCGCGATTGGTAGCCAATGGTTTCGATGGCCCCGTCTACGCAACGCCGTCAACCGCAGCGTTGGCAAAGATCGTGCTGCCCGACTGCGGGCACTTGAACGAAGAGGAAGCTGAGTACGCGAACCGCACGGGCTACTCGCGCCACGATCCGGCGCTTCCGCTGTACACCGAGGACGACGCGTGGACGGCGACGCAACTGCTTCGGCCCTTGCAGTATGGCAACAGCCTGGAGATCGCCCCCGATGTGGAACTGACCTTGTCTCGGGCCGGGCACATCCTGGGCGCGGCCAGTGTGCAGTTGCGGCTGGGCGGCGGCGGACCAGTCATTGCTTTCAGCGGCGATCTGGGCAGGCCCTCGCATCCTTTGCTGGCTGGCCCTGATGCACCGCCGGCGGCGGACTGGCTGGTGGTCGAGTCGACCTATGGCAACCGTCGGCACGACGAAGTCGCGTCGCTGCAACTGTTGGCCGACACCATCGTCACGACCGTCGAGCGGGGCGGCTACGTGCTGATCCCTGCCTTTGCTGTCGATCGCACGGAGGTGTTGCTCCATCATCTCCACATGCTGTCGCAAGCCGGCCGATTGCCCGCTGGCGTACCGATCTACGTGGACAGCCCGATGGCACTCGCCGCACTCGGGGTGTACCGGCAGGCCATCAGTCGAGGTGACTCCGACATCCGCGCCGAGCTTCGCGGCGACGCTTCGGTGTTGAACCTCGTCGATCTCCACGAGGTTCGCGATGTTCAGGCATCGAAGGCGTTGAACCATCCGTCGCGCCCATCGATCATCATCTCGGCGGCGGGGATGGCCAGTGGCGGACGGGTGGTGCATCATCTGGCCCATCAGCTGCCCGACAGCCGCAACACCGTCATCCTGGCGGGCTACCAGGCCGAGGGCACCCGCGGCCGTCTGCTGGCCGACGGAGCGCAGGAGCTGAAGATGCTCGGCCGGTACATACGCGTTCGAGCTCAGGTCGTGGATCTGCGTGGCTTCTCGGTGCACGCCGACTCGGCCGAGCTGCTCGAGTGGGTTCGCAGCGCTCGAACACTGCCCGAGACCGTGTACGTGGTGCATGGCGAGCCCGCTGCTTCGGGTGCACTGGCAGCCTCGATCCGCGCACAGCTGGACGTGTCGGCCGTGGTGCCATCGCCTGGCGAACGCGTCCGTCTGGATCATCCATCCGATGCATCGGACATTCACCGATCGCAGCCGACGTCACTGGTCTCTCAGTAGTTTCGGCACGGTTGCTGCTGACGCTCACCCGGTCAGCGGCACCTGCCAGCGCACTTGGGTTCCCCGTGATTCCAGGGGGCCGACGTCGAACGTTCCCCCCAGCCGTGCTGCCCGAACACGAAGGTTGTCCAGACCGCGGCCGCGGAAGTTGCCGGCTTGGAACCCGACGCCGTCGTCGGCAATGAGCATGGCCAACTGCGAGTCGCGCACCTCGATCGAGACCTCAACTGCGTGTGCCCGCGCGTGTTTGGCGACGTTGGTCAGTGCTTCGCGTGCCACGGCGAACAACTCATCGGCCAGTGTGTCGGTGACAGCCGTGTCGATCGGACCGTTGAAGCGGATGACCGGTTCGAATCCCAACCCACGCTCGGCCTCGGCGCACAGCTGAATGAGCTCCTGCCGTACCGAACGTCCGGGAAGACGGGCGGTGTGCAACTCGAAGATCGCTGCTCGAACATCGCGCACGGTGGTGTCGAGGTCGTCGATGGCGGTGACGATCCTGCCGTTGACCCGCGGGTCGTCCACCAGGCGGAGCGTGCTCTGCAGGCCCAATCCGATCGCGAACAGTCGTTGAATGACCGTGTCGTGCAGATCGCGGGCGATTCGTTCGCGATCTTCGAACGTGGCCAGTTCGGCGACTCGCGAATGCAACCGAGCGTTCTCGATGGCGATTCCTGCGGCCGAAGCCAGGCCGACGACCAGTTCTTGATCGACATCGGTGAACACGTCGCCACCACGCTTGTCGCACAGGTACAGATTGCCGAAGACCTTGCCGCGGACTGCGATCGGCACCCCCAGGAACGACGTCATCGGTGGGTGGTTGGGCGGAAAACCGAAGCTGGCCGGGTGTTCGCTGAGGTCGGGGAGGCGGAGCGGTTGCGGATCGACGATGAGCAGACCAAGAATGCCGTGGCCTTCAGGCAGTTGGCCAATGCGGTTGCGTGCATCGTCATCAATGCCGACAGTGATGAAGTCGGACAGTCGCGTGCCCGCCTCGTCGAGCACCCCCAGTGCCCCGTACTGGGCGTCGACCAGCTCGGAGGCGGTTTCGATGATGGTGTGCAGCACCGAGTACAGGTCGAGATCTGATCCGATGACCAACACACTGTCCAGCAGTCTCCGCAGCTGCCGCGGACCTGCCACATGATCCATGGCGCCGGAGTGTACGCCCGCACTGCACAGAGTTGGGCACCCGGTCATCAGGACCGTTGTGTGACAAGATGCTCCGTTATGGCGTTGCGGATCTTCCTCGTCGATGATCACGAGGTCGTCCGCCGCGGCGTCAGAGACATGCTGGAGGCCGAGGACGACTTCGAAGTGGTGGGCGAGGCCGGCACGGTCGAAGAGGCGCTCAGCCGGATCCACGCTGTGTCTCCTGACGTCGCGGTCTTGGACGTGCGACTCCCCGACGGCAGTGGTGTCGAGTTGTGCCGCGAGTTGCGCTCGACACATCCCAACGTGGCGTGTCTGATGTTGACTTCGTTCGACGACGATGAAGCATTGTTCGAGGCAATCGTCGCCGGTGCCGCGGGTTACGTCTTGAAGCAGGTCAAGGGCAATGACATCGTCGATGCGATTCGCAAGGTGGGCGGCGGCGCGTCGTTGTTGGACCCGGCCATGACCACCCGAGTCATGGATCGGTTGCGTGCGGGCGCTGTCGAGGATCCGCGACTGGCCGGGCTCAGTCCCCAAGAGCGCCGCATCTTGGAGCTCCTGGCCGACGGAAAGTCGAACCGCCAGATCGCGGCCGAGATGTTCCTGGCCGAGAAGACCGTGAAGAACTACGTCAGCAACCTGCTGGCGAAGATGGGCATGAGTCGCCGCACCGAGGCGGCGGTGTACGCCGCCCGCCAGGCCGAGCGTCACAACCGCAGACCCTGAAGCTGCGGCAGACCCTGAAGCTGCGGGCCACCGGCAGCGCGGTCGGGTGTGCGTCAGATCGACCGGCAACGGCCGGTGATCATCTGTGGTGTCAGTTGCACGAACTCGTCGCACTGTTCTGACCATGAGGTCAGTTGCAGGCGCTCGGCACGGATCAACCGGGCGGGTTCTTCCAGGCACGAGAGCTGCCCGATCGCGGCCACGCTCCATGCTTGGTCGAAAGTGTCGTCGGCCCAGTCGACCTCGAAGCACACCACCTGCCCCATGCGGGCTGCTTTCGACAACGCACCCTGACCGACCCGGAAGATCAGATCGTTGTCCAGACGGGCGAACCCGACGGGCAAGATGATCGGCAACGCCCGATCGGTCAACGCGATGCGGCCCAGGCGCACCGAGTCCAGTCGCTCGTGGCACTGCTGCTCGGTCAGGACACCCAGTCCTTGGCGGTCGACATGCACAGTTGCAGCATCGGGCATGTTGTGGTCGCCCGTTAGGGCACAACGGCACTTCTCGCTCGTTGGGCGACATGCACGCGCGATTGGGACTTTCGTCCCTCTGAAACATGACTTCGTCCTCCTCCTCGGCGGACATGGATTTTCTACGGTCGAAGGGTGAACGCCACCCGCTCCCACGTCACCCTTCCGATCCTTCGCGCTCTTGGTCTGGTTGTTCTGCTCGGCTCGGCGGCGCTCGCCTGTTCGAGCGATGCTGCAGACGGCGTGACCACCACTGTCGAACCGTCTGCTGACACCTCGATAGCCCCCACGACGACGGTCACAGTTGCCGCCGAACCGTTCGACATCGTCGGCACCGCGTTGACTGCGGGGGTCTTCACACAGTTGGCCGGCATGGTGGTGGACGCCGGCTTGACCGAAACCCTGCGGGGCGAGGGTCCGTTCACCGTGTTCGCCCCCACGAACGCCGCATTCGCGGCGCTGCCCCCGGAGGCACTGCACGCAGTGCAGGACGATCCGGAGACGTTGGCGACCGTGTTGACGTATCACGTCGTTGCCGGAGCGCTGACTGCTGCCGATCTGAAGGACGGCCCACTCGAAACCGTGTCCGGTCTGGACCTGACCGTGACTCATTCCGGCGGTGACGTCCTGATAAACGGCGTGCCGATCGCCGCTGCCGACGTGATCGCATCGAACGGTGTGATCCACGTGATGGGCGACGTGCTGCTGCCTCCTGGATGATCAAGCTCTGCTCAAGGCGGTGTCGCCCCTGGTTTGAGTGTGGACGGAACAGGGAAATCGACTGCCATCGATGGAGGCCACGCCTCTGTGACACACGAGGAGCAGTCATGTCGTTGCACTCAGATCCATATGACCAGTCGGTCGCTGCAGCTCCGGTCGCGGCACGCCCGGTTGAAGTGGTCCCTGTCGTCGAGGGCGTTGTCGTGCCTGAGGCCGCAGTACATCAGACCGTCGCGACGTCGTACGGACGTCGGTACGCATTCGACTCGGTCGTCGTTGGCCTGGTGGGCCTGGCGCTGCTGATCGTCGGCCTGATCGCCGTCACCCGGGCCGGATTCGACGGCCCGATGGACGACCCCGTCGTGGAAGTCATGGGCTTCACCCATACCGCTACCCTCGGCCTCATCGAGGCAGGTATCGGTCTGTTCCTGCTGCTGTGCGCGGCAATGACCAGCCGCGGTGGTTCAGTGTTCTTCGGCCTGGTACTCGGGGTCGCGGGCGTCGTTGGCGCCGTCCAGACCGAGTCGTTCGACCGTTCACTGGCCCTCGAATCGGGTCTGGCCTGGCTGGCCGTCATCGCCGCGGTGATCGTGGTGCTGTGCAGCTTGCTGGTCCCGCGGATGATCACCAGGACCGATCGGGTCGTGGCCGTCTGACCCCCGCCTTTGGTGTGCTGCTGGGCGATCGCTATCGCCTCGAACGGCGCCTTGCCGCCGGGGGGATGGGCGAAGTGTGGAGCGCGGATGACGTCGTGCTGGGCAGGCAGGTCGCCGTCAAGGTCTTGCATGCCGAACTGACCGAAGTACCGGGCTTCCTGGAGCGTTTCCGTCGCGAGGCCAGAAACCTGGCGATGCTCTCGCATCCGTCGATTGCCACGCTCTTCGACTATGGCGAGCAGGACGGTTCGCCGTATCTGATCATGGAGCTCGTGACTGGCCAGACGCTGGCGCAGCGTCTGGCCAGCGGCCGGCCGATGAGCATCGACGAGGTGGTCGATGTGCTCAGCCAAGTCGCGATCGGGTTGGCAGTCGCCCACGAAGCTGGTCTGGTTCACCGCGACATCAAACCCGCCAACGTGATGATCACCGATCGAGGCAAGGTGAAGATCACAGACTTCGGGATCTCTCGTCTGGTCGACTCGGCGGCGCTGACCGCTGCTGGCGACGTGCTGGGTACGCCCCAGTACATGTCCCCCGAGCAGATCACGGGGGCGCCGGCCTCGCCCTCCAGTGACGTGTACTCGCTGGGTGTGCTTGCGTACGAGATGCTGACCGGAAGCACGCCGTTCGCCGCTGATTCGCCCGTTGCAGTGGCCTTGGCGCAGCTGCACGATCTGCCTCCGCCCTTGCCCGCCACTGTGCCCCGTCGGCTGGCCGATCTGGTGGGTAGATCGTTGGCCAAGGACCCGGCCGTACGGCCGGCCAACGGGGGTGAGGTGGCAGCGGCGTTGGGTGGTCACGACCCAGTTCCACGAGAAGGAACAGGAGCGCCGGCGAACACGTCGATGACGCCGTCCACCTCAATGATGCCGTCCACCGCGATGATGCCGTCCACCGCGATGATGACGTCGGCCGATGTCGAGACCATCGTGGTGACCCCGGGCGGCATCTCGTCTGGCGCGCTGCTGGGCTCGATGAGCCGCCACCGCACCAAACGCCGCGTGTCACTCGCCTTTGCCGTGGGCGCCGTAGTGGCCCTGGGGTGGGCGATCGTCATTGGCGGTCCCGACGACGGAACGGGACTGAACGCCGACACCGCGTCCACGCCGGGACCCACCGCCTCGACCGCCACGACACCGGTTGCGTCAGCAGTTGCGATCACTGCACTCGCACCGACCTCAGACGTCACGACGACCTCGGTAGGGGTCATCGACCCCGCAGAGTTCGTGGGACGCAATCACACTCAAGTCGTCGAAGAGCTACGCGCGTTGGGCTACACAGTGACAGAACGTCGAGTGGAAGCCGAGCGCGGCACGAAGAAGGACACGGTCGTCGCCATCGAACCCAGCGGTCCTGTGCCGGCCGGAGCGACGATCGAGGTTCAAGTCGCGAAGCCGGTGAAGGGCAAGCCCTGACAAGGGCCCGTCACGTGTCTGCTGAAACCCTCACGCCTCGACGATGAGCGCGGTGACCATACCGAACATGCCGGTTGGCCCCTCGGCGTGGTTCAGGATGTGGCAGTGCCAGGCCCAGACGCCTGGTTCGACAGCCTTGTACACGACTGTGTAGCGCTCGCCCGGGGCGATGTTGATGGTGTCGCCGGGCATGGGCACGTCCAAGGGGATCCCGTCCTTGGCGATGATCCAGCCGACGGGTTGGTGCAGGTGCATCGGGTGCGCCATCAGGCCTTCGTTCAGGTAGTTGACCTGCATGACCTCGCCGACCCTCATGGTGTACGGCTCGGTACCAGGAAAGCTCTTGCCGTTCAGCGACAGACCGATCGTGCCGGCGTCGTTCAAGACCATGTTGACGTTCTTGTCGACCTTCGTGTATCCCTCGTCGATCAGCTTCTGCGGCATCGGCATCTCGTCGATCAGGAAGGCCCCGAACAAACCGTTCGGCACCTGGACCTGTGCGTCGTGGTGCGAGTGGTAGATGCCCACGGCCGGACCGTCGGCGGTGAATTCGTACGTGAAGCTCTTGCCGGGTTCGATGGCCGGCTGGGTGTAGGGATCGACGCCGTCCATCGCGTTCGGCACCTTGATGCCGTGCAGGTGCAACGACGTCGATTCGGGCAGGTCGTTCTGCAGGACGATCCGAACCTTGTCGCCGCTCTGCACATGGATCTCGGGTGCGGGTACCACGCCGTTGTAGGTCCACGCATCGACGATCTTGCCGGGCGCGACCTCCCACTTGACGATCGAGGCGGTCAGGTCGAACTCCTTGGTGCCATCGGCAAGGATCGTGGGCTCGAGTCTCTCGCCGCCATGTCCTTCAGTGGCGGCCGGAAAGGCTGCGGCCACGTCTTCCATCATCTTGTCCATCTCCTGCCAGCTCATCGTGGTCGGCGGTGCAGCAGCGCCGCCACCACTCGACGAGCCGCCATCGGCGCTGGCCATCAGCATGCCGGTCATCCCGCTGGCGACATGCCCCGCGATCTCGCAGATGAGTGTGTACTCGCCGGCTTCGAGTGCACTGAAGCTGATGTCTGCCGACGCCCCGGGCTGGATGTCGCCCGTGCCCTTGCCCAACTCGACCACCGTCACGTTGTGCACCATGCTGCCGTTGTTGACCACGTGCAGCACGCCGCCGCTCAGTGGCAGGCTGACCATGGCCGGCGACAGAGCGAACTCGGTCAGCTCGATCGTGACCGTCGCGACGCCGGCCGCCGCCGTGCCACCACTGGCGCCGGCACCTCCGTCGTCGACCAGGCCGAACATCGCCAACGACAGCGCACCCAACGCCACCACAAACGCGAACCAACCGAGGGCAGATCTCTCAGAAGCAGACATGCCTTCGATCGTGGCGTGCGGCACCGACAATGACCAGGGTCGTTCGGAACGAGAATTGAGGACCAAAGTCCCGGGAGTTTGCGTGCCTGTCATGGCATGCAGGATCCATGATGGTGGTCATGACGCGCAGGCAGAGATGACGGTGTGAACGCCGACGAGGTCCCAGACTCCGAGCTCACGATCAGCGACGAGGAGTCGCGAGCGGCGATGCGGGCGTTCCTGCAACGCAGCGAAGTGCGATTGTCGACCATCCACCGCATTGCGCAGGCACTTCTGGGCGGATCGGCGTTGATCTTGTTGCTGCCGCTGTTGCTTCGCGATGCCTTCCCGAAGATGATGACGGTGATCATCTCGTCGTACGACGCCGGCCAGCCGATGCTGCCGGTCATCGGGGTGGGGATCGCCGCGACGCTGGTCATCCTGCTGCCGGTTCCGGCGATCTTCCTGCTGGTTGGCGACCTTCTGGGCTTCTACTTCACCAGCAACACCTTCGGCGCGCATCCGATGGCCAGCGGCGGACCGCAGCGGGTGATCTTCAACCCGCGGTTCATCGTTCCCGGCCTGGGGTTCAACAACGACGAGCTCAGCCCCACCACCCGGCGGCTGCTGACAGAGGGTCGCGACGACGAGTGGACACGCGGGCTGCTGGTGCCGCGCAGCATCGACGATGACGGATGGCGCGACCGATTCGACACACGCAGCTTTGGCATGTGGGGGACTGTCGCGAACGAGGGCGCCGCCGGTGACACCGAGCGGCTGCGCCAGTCGTTCCGGTTGGCCGGTCTGAATCGCGATCGCAGCCTGGCCGGCGACGTGGCTCGAACCGAGGCCCTCCTTGCTCGTCACGTGCTGGGCATCCGGACGGTCGTGTTGCGCTACGCGAAGGCGCTGCTCCTGTTGATCGTGACCACGGTCGTGACGCTCGCCGCGTCGGGCTTGGTCGATCAGGCCACTCGTGAGGACCCGACCAACGGCAAGTTCGTCGAGGGCTTTCCCTATCGGTACATGTTCCTGATCGCACTGGTGTACGCCCTGTGGGCACCGATGGCGGCGCGCAGCGTGACATCGCCGCTGCGCATGATCCAACGCCACACACCTGGCGTCGGCGAACACCGCGACGTCTACCTCGACAAGCACACGACGCAGTTCGAGTCGGCGACGATCTTCATCACGATGATCGTGCTCGTCGGCTCCGATCTGGCGATGATCTACGCCGGCGCCCAGGCCGACGCGGGCTTCGGGTTGGCATTGGGCATCGGGCTGACCGTTGTGTCGTTCGGTGCCTGGCTGATTGCGCTCGACGACTTCCGAGCCACGCCGCGCGACACGTTGAATGCGGTTCGCCTGCTGCTGAAGGGACGCGACGCGCCGGCGGCGCCCGACACGATCCGCATGATTCGCGCAGTGCAGAACGCCCCAGTCGCACCTGCGGCCACCGCCGTCGCGCCCGACAACGGACCGATCGACGGGGGCCAAAGTTCGGGCGCTTGACCTGCGGGTTCACACGCCGTTTACAAAGAGCCAACAACCAGGAAACGTCCCCTCCCTAACTTCAGCGCGTGCTCGCAGCTGCAGAGGGTGTCGATCTGGCCCGATTGTTGCTGGATCTGTTGATCGTCCTGTTCGTTGCCCGCCTGGCCGCAGAGCTGGCCGAGCAGCTCCGCATCCCGGCCGTGTTGGGCGAGATCGGCGCGGGCATCCTGATCGGACCGTCGGCGCTGGGATGGATCGAGTTGACCGGCGAGCGCGGTGTGTCGCTGGGCATCATCGCCGAGATCGGCGTGTTGCTGCTGTTGTTGCAGGTCGGTATGGAGATGGACATCACCGAGCTGCGCAAGGTGGGCAAGGCGTCGATGCTCGTCGCCGTCATCGGTGTCGCGCTCCCGTTTGCCGGGGGTGCGATCGCTGGTGTGGCGATGGGGGAAGCGACCAAGACCGCCATCTTCCTGGGCGCCGCGTTGACGGCGACCAGCGTGGGCATCACTGCTCGGGTCTTCGGCGACCTGCGCGCTCTGGCAACCACCGAGGCTCGGATCGTGCTGGGCGCGGCAGTCGCCGACGATGTGCTGGGCCTGGTGATCCTGACCGTCGTGGTGAAGGTGGTCACCGGCGGATCGGTCGGGTTCATGACGGTGGCCGGCACGCTGGGGCTGGCGATCGGGTTCCTGCTGCTGACGGGTGCGTTCGGCTTGATGTTCGTCCCCAGGATCCTCGACATCATTCACCGCCGTGCCAGCTCGGGAGCAACGACAGTTGTCGCGGCACTGGTGCTGACACTTGGGTTCGCCGAACTGGCCGATGCCGCGAAGTTGGCGTTCATCATCGGTGCGTTCATGGCCGGTCTGGCCCTGGGCGAGAGCGACCATCACGAGCGGATGACCCGCGACTTGGGCGCCATCGGCAACATCTTGATTCCAGTGTTCTTCGTGCAGATCGGCATCAACGCCGACATCGGAGCGATGATGAAGCCCAGCGTGCTGGGGCTGGCGGCTGTGCTGACCGTGATTGGCATCCTGGGCAAGGTTGCTGCGGCGTTCGGGGCGTTCGGGACTCGAACCGACAAGCTGCTGATCGGGCTGGGCATGATTCCTCGCGGCGAGGTCGGGTTGATCTTCGCCAGCATCGGTCTGACCAACGGTGTGCTCGACAAGGATCTGTACGGGGCACTGCTGGTGGTCGTACTGGTCACCACGGTGATGACGCCGCCGCTGCTGCGACTGCGGATCGGTCGGACTGCCGGGACCGACCCGTCGGCCGATGACGGCGACGCGATGCCCGAGCCGGTTGATGGTTGGATCGACGTCGCTGACGGCGAAGCCCGCCTGCGTGGGGTCCCTCCGGTGTCGGCCACGGTTCCGATTGCGCTGCGGATGGCCGGGTTGCTGCCGATGACGAGGCCCGGCATGTCGTTGCTGGACTGGTTCGGTGAGCATCGCAACGCTCCGCTGGTGTGGGCTCCGATCGACACAAAAGCCTTCCTGATGCTGCTGCGTTCCGGAGACCTGGAGGTATGGCGATTCCTGGAGGTGACCGCCGTGTTGGAGCGGGCGCTGCCCGAGATGGCCCGTTCGATGGCTCGAAAGCGCTCGGACATGCGCGATCTCGATCCGCTGAGCTCGCTGCGCTTCCCGATCGTCGAGGCGGTGCGGGAGTTGGCCCTCAACGAGTTTCGTCAAGATGATGAACTGGTGCTGGCCGCCCTGGCCATGGACGTGTGCGACGAGTCGCCCGGAACGCAGTGCGCATCAGACCTCGCGGTGCGGCTGGGCCGAGTGGCCGAGGCCGACCGCATCGCCAGCCTGGTGGGTGACGCTCACCTGCTGCGTGACGGAACCGGCGACGCGCACGTGCTCGAGGGCCCGGAGATCCTGCAGCTGGCGACGCATCTGGCCAGCCCCGCTCATGCTCGTCGCGCCTACACGTTGGCGCGAGCGATCGGCGATCTGCCGAGGCGTCGCCAAGACACACTGACCGAGCGCTTCGGTTTGGTGCAAGCGGCCCTCGATCATCCCGAACTCACGGGCAGCGACGCGACCAACTTGGCCGCCGCTCGAATGCAGGCCGCGCAACGGCTGGCGGTGGGCGACGCGACCGTCGAACGTCTGAGTCACGCACCGGCCGCGTACCTGCTGGCCCACGATCCGACCGAGCTCGCCCGACAAGCCAGGCTGGTCGAGCCGCTGCCGCGCAGCGGCAG
>JANNFQ010000277.1:0-11189 GCA_031380045.1 Acidimicrobiaceae bacterium | reverse complement strand
CGAGCAGCGCATGCGCTGGCCGCCAGCGAGCAGCGATTGTCGGCAATGCTGAGCAACATCGGCGATGTGCTGCTGGTGATCGATCAGGACGGCAGGGTCACGTTCGTCAACGATCGCATCCAGTCTGCTCTCGGACATCGTCCTGAAGAGGTCGTTGGTGGCCACTTCCTGACGCTGGTGCACCCCGACGACCGTGATGTTGCTGTCGAGCGCTTCGGGCAGGCGGTGGCGGGCGCAGCAGCGGCGGTCACCGAACTTCGGGTGATGCACACCGACGGCTCGTCGGTGTGGTTCGACGTGGATGCGGCCGGCACCTTCGACGAGTTGCTCGGCGGCTATGTGGTGTCGTTGAGGAACATGTCTGTGCAGCGTGCCTTCATTGACGACGTCGATCGCCGCGCCGAGCTGGAGAGCGTCGTGATGGACCTGTCGCAGTGGGCGTTGGAGGTGGAACCGGATGGCATCATCGAGGGCCTGGACGTCCATCTCGAGCAGCTCGGGCGCGCACTCGGCGCCGACATCGCGTTCGCCGCATTGCTGGATGGAGACTCAGTGCGCAACGTCGCCGGTTGGGCGGCCGACGGAGCGCCACACGGCTACGACATGCCGGTGGGGTCGCCGGTTCCCGCGATCGTCGCGCGCTATCGCACACTCGAGCCACTGATCGTCAGCGACATCGACGATCACCACGAGGCGTGGGCAGACGAGTGGCGGTCGTTCCCGGTGCCGGACCGCGCCGGGCTGAACGTGCCGCTGGTGTCGGATGGGCGATGCCTGGGAAATGTGGGCGTCGCCATGTCGCACGTGGTGCGAGAGTGGACACCAGCCGAGATCTCGCTGGTGCAACGAGCGTCCGAGACCGTGTCGGCCGTGTTGGTACGCCAACGCGTCGAGGCATCGCTGCGATCAAGCGAGCTGCGTCTATCCGCTTTGCTCGATGTTGCGCAGACGGCATTGGATCTGGACGCCGACGATTTCTTCGAGCACCTGCCCGTCGTGTGTCAACAGGTGGCGGCGATCCTGGACGTCGACTTCGTCTACGTCGATCGCCTGGACGAGCGTCTGCGAACCTTGGTCAACCTCGGTGGCTGGGTCGGTCCTGCGGCCACGCAAGCGGTGCGCCCCGGTCAAGTGATTGGTTTCGACGACCTGACGAACTGGGTCGAGCGACTGCGCCAGCCCGAGCAGATCGTGGTGGAAGATGCAACCCGGTGCGGCGAGGCGTGGGCGATCGACAAGCGCCGATCGATGGGCGCCGAGGGCGGGATGATGGCCGTCGCCATGGCTTCCGCCGGCGAGCTGTTCGGCGTGGTCGGCGTGTCGATGGCCAGTGCGCCCCGTGTGTGGACCGACGACGAGGTGACCTTCCTGCGCATCGTCGCCGAGACGATCAGCCACGTCCTCGAGCGCTCACGACTTGACGCTGCGCTGCGATCCAGCGAGGCGCGATTCCGTCTGTTGTCAGAGACTGCGGCCGACGTTGTCGTCCTGGTGGACGGCGGCGGGCTGATGACCTACGTGTCGCCATCGTCAACCGTGCTGATCGGCAAGACACCTGACGAGCTCATTGGCCTGGCATGGCGTTCCATCGTGCACCCCGACGATCGATCGACGGTTGCCACATCGGCCCAAGCCCTCCTGGAGTTAGGTTCGTTCACCTCGGAGATGCGTCTGCAACGTGCCGACGGCAGCTGGGTCTGGGTCGTCAGCTCGACCTCGTCGGTGTTCGATCCACACACCGGCGCCCCGGTCGAGTACCGCACGAGCGTTCGCGACATCACCGATCGCAAACGATTGGAAGCAGAGCTGGAGCGGCAGGCGTTGCACGATCCGCTGACCGGCTTGGGCAATCGCATCCTGCTGCAGAGCCGACTCGAGGTGGCGACGGCGCGACGCGCCCCCGACAACGACCTGGCCGTGCTGTTGGTGGATCTGGACGGCTTCAAGGAAGTCAACGACACCTGGGGTCACGCTGTCGGCGACGATGTGTTGCGCATCGTCGCCACTCGGCTACGCGCGTTGGCCCGGCCGTCCGACACCGTCGCGCGGACCGGCGGCGACGAGTTCGTGTTGCTCTGCCCTCAGACGGATCGCGCGGGGGCCGTTGCCATTGGCCACCGCATCGTGTCTGGACTTGGAGCACCGCTGTCCAGTGGTTCGATCACGATCGAGCTCGGGGCGAGTGTGGGGGTCGCCCATCACAGTGGTGGTGCCGCAGATCCTGACGCGATGTTGATCGCCGCCGACCATGCGATGTATGCGGCCAAGCGCAACGGCCGTGGTGGTGTTGCTGTGGCGCCGGATCTCGGTCCGGCGATCCCTGCTTCATCCGTTCTTCGGTAGCTCGCTCCACGGCACGACCCGGTCGTTGTTCGGCTCTTTCGGCAACCCCAGCACGCGCTCGCCCAAGATGTTTCGCTGGACCTGGTCGGTGCCGCCATAGATGGGTGGTGCCTGGGCGAACAACGCCATCTCGGTGATGAACCCCAGGTACGGGTTGCCGGTTGCCGCGTCCAGTTCGGTGGTGGCCTCGCGGTGATAGCCGTGCAAGGTGCCATAGCCGCCCGTGATGGCCAGACCCAGGTCGCGTGATTGGCGGACGATCTCGCTCATCGACAACTTGGCGATGTTGCCGGCACCGGGAATGTCGCGCCCGGCAGCCTTCTCGGCCTTCAACCGCAGCGCGCTGTACCGGCCGATCTCGCCCAAGGTGTGCAACTTCATGAGCGCCTGTCGAATGGGGGGCTCGTTGATCTTGCCGTTGGCCTTGGCGATCTCGGTGAACATGCGCTGCGATCCGGCGGTCATCGCGCCGCTGCCGCCAGAGCTGGGTGTGCGTGACTTCGTGACGAAGTCACCGGCGCGCTTGGGCAGATCGCCGGCGATCGTGCCGGCACTGGCCAGCGCGACACCACCGCCTGCGCCGGCCCCGAGACCGCTGCGCTCGTACGCCAGTGTGGTGTTGGCCACCGCCCAACCGTTGTGGACACCGCCGACGAGGGCATCGTCACCGACTCGCGCATCACTGAGGAACACCTCGTTGAACAGTGCCCGACCGGTCATCTCGCGCAGGGGTCGCACATCGACAGCGGTCGGTTGATGCATGTCGAACGCGAACCAACTGATGCCCTGGTGCTTTGGCACCTCGGCGTTCGTGCGGGCGATCAGCATGCCCATGTCGGCAATCTGTCCGCCAGACGTCCACACCTTCTGACCGTTGACGATCCACTCCTCGCCGTCGCGAACGGCGCGGGTACCGAGACCGGCAAGGTCCGAACCTGCACCCGGTTCGCTGAACAACTGGCACCACGCCTGAGCACCGGTCACGATCGGCAGCACGTAGCGCTGGATCTGCTCGGCCGTGCCGTGCGTCGCGATGGTCGGTGCCGCCAGCAGCATGCCCAAACCTCCGGGGGCGCCGAGTGCGCCATGTGCAGCGATGCGCTGGGCTACGGCGTTCGCGTCGTTGCGCGCCAGGTTCTTGCCATAGGCGCCGGTGGGCAACGACGGTGCCACCCAACCGCTGGTGCCCAGCAACTGCCACCACTCGGCCACGGACAGATCGGGGTTCCAGTTGTCCTCGAGCCAGGCGTCCAGCTCGTCCAAGATGTCTGAACCGCTGGTGCGATCGGCGTGGTCAGGAGGCGTGTCGCTCATCGCGATAGCCAACCATCTGATGCAAGCGGATGACAAGTCTCTGTGGCGACCAGACGTTGGCTAGCGTCGGCGCCGATCGAGTGATCCGGGAGAACAATGGAACGATTCGAAGGACGCATCGCCGTGGTCACAGGCGGTGGCACGGGCATGGGGCGCGAGCTGGTCCGCCAACTGGCCGCCGAGGGTTGCCACGTGTCGATGTGCGACGTGTCGGCCGACAACATGGCCGAGGCGCGGGCGCTGGCATTGGATGGCGCGCCCTCGGGTACACGCGTCAGTTCGTTCGTGGCCGATGTGGCCGACGAACGACAGCTGATCGCATTCAGCCATCAGGTGGCCGAGGTGCACCAGACCGATCACATCAACCTGTTGTTCAACAACGCCGGCATCGGTGGCGGAGGCAGCTTCGTGATGGACGAGCGCTCTGAATGGGAGGCCACCTTTGCGGTGTGCTGGGGCGGCGTGTACGCGGGCACGCGGGCATTCATGCCGATGCTGCTGGCCAGCGATGAGGGGCACGTCATCAACACCAGCAGCGTCAACGGGTTCTGGGCATCGCTGGGGCCCGACATCGCCCACACTGCGTACAGCGCGGCCAAGTTCGCGGTGAAAGGCTTCACCGAGGCGCTCATCACCGACTTCCGCATCAACGCCCCGCACTTGAAGGCGTCGGTGGTCATGCCCGGTCACATCGGTACGTCCATCGTCATCAACTCGTTCAAGTTCTTCGGTCGTGACCCCAAGGAGCTCAGCCCTGAACAGATCGCCCAGGTTCGCGAGAACCTGTTGAAGCGCGGTATGGACACCGATGGCGCCAGCGACGAAGACATCCGCAATGGCATGCAGATGCAAGCCGAGATGTTCCGCGACGCAGCCCCGATGACGGCTGCGCAGGCGTCGACCGTCATCCTCGACGGAGTGCGCGCCGGCGAGTGGCGAATCCTGGTCGGCGACGACGCGCACACGTTGGACGCGATGGTTCGCGAGGTACCGGGAGAGGCCTACGACGACTCGTTCGTCGAGAGATTGCGAGCGCTCAACATCTTCGAGTTCACGCGCTGAGCTCAGTCTCAGCTGGGCACCGCGCCTGGCCACGTGCCGGGCGCGGCTTGAATGGGGACGTGCTGTACGTCGAAGTCGTCACCGCCGCCACGCAGGTGGCCGCGACCTCGAAGCGTTCGCAAAAGGTCGCCACGTTCGCGGCGCTGTTGCGAACCACACCGGTGGATCAGGTCGCAGTGGTGGTCGGGATGCTGATCGGTGCGCCCAGACAGGGCCGGATCGGTGTCGGTTGGGCAACACTGCGCGACATCCGAACCGCACCTGCCGCTCAACCCTCGGTCGACGTTGCCGAGATCGACCGGGTCATCGAGGTCGTCGCCACAACCACGGGGGCTGGTTCGCAGCGCGATCGCGAACAGGTGCTGGTCGGGTTGATGACGCGGTTGACCCACGACGAGCAGCAGCACTTCGTACGCACCCTGACCGGCGAGATGCGTCAAGGAGCCAACGACGGCGTGGTCAGTGACGCCATCGCCATGGGCGCGGGCGTTCCCGCCGCCAATGTTCGTCGGGCCACGATGCTGCTGGGTGATCTGGGCGCAGCGGCTGCGCGTGCGCTGGGTGGCCAGTCGCTGGATGTGGGGCTGACCCCGTTGGTTGCGGTGCAGCCGATGTTGGCGGGCACGTCGGCCAGCGCGACCGAGGCGGTCGCAGCAACCGGTCTGGCCAGCGTCGAGTGGAAGCTGGACGGCATTCGCGTCCAGGCGCACAAGTCGGGTGAGCAGGTGCGCTTGTTCACCCGCGGGTTGAACGACATCACGCCGTCGCTTCCCAACGTGGCCGCTGCGGTCAGCGCGCTACCGGCCGACGACATCGTGCTGGACGGCGAGTCGTTGGCCTTCTTCGACGATGGCCGGCCCCGAAAGTTCCAGGACACGATGAGCGGGCTCGGTGCGACCGATGTGTTCTTCTTCGACGCGCTGTACCTCGACGGCCGGTCGCTGATCGACGAGCCGTTGGCCACACGCAAAGACGCCTTGATCAACACGGTTCCGGCAGCCCTGTTGTTGCCCACCATCGACACCGACGATGGCGATGTCGCCGAACGATTCGCTGCGGAATCGGTGGCCGCCGGTCACGAGGGTGTGGTCGTGAAGGCACTGGACTCCGCGTATCAGGCGGGTCGCCGAGGCGCTACGTGGCGCAAGGTCAAGCCGGTGCACACGTTGGACCTTGTGGTGCTGGCCGCCGAGTGGGGTCACGGTCGACGCACCGGGTGCCTGAGCAATCTGCATCTGGGGGCGCGCGGTGATGACGGGTCGTTCGTGATGGTTGGCAAGACGTTCAAGGGGATGACCGACGAGTTGTTGCGGTGGCAGACCACCGAATTGCAAGCCCGAGCGCTGACGACCGACGGCTTCACCGTGCATGTTCGCCCCGAGTTGGTCGTCGAAATCGCTGTAGATGGCGTGCAAGTGTCGCGTCGCTACCCGGGTGGGGTTGCGCTTCGGTTCGCGCGCGTGCGCCAGTACCGCACCGACAAGCACGCTGCACAGGCCGACACCATCCAGCATGTTCAAGCGATGCTGTGATGCGCGTCATGACGTGGAACCTGTGGTGGCAGTTCGGGCCGTGGGAAGAACGGCAGGCAGCCATCGCCCAGGTCATCGCCGATGCACAACCCGACGTGCTGCTCCTCCAAGAGGTGTGGAGCCAGGGCAGCGACTCGTCGGCCCGACGTCTCGCCGAGGTGATGGGATACCAGCACGCATTGACCGACGACCCGTTCGCGCATCGCCGCAACGGCGATCCGGGCTTCCACAATGCAATCGTCAGCCGTTGGCCCCTGCACGACATAGCCAGCCATCCTTTGCCCCGAGCCGATGGAGCGGTCGGCCACCGACGGGCACTCAGTGCTGTGGTCGTGGCGCCGTCGGGCCTGCGGTGGCCGACTGTCAGTACGCATCTGGACCATCGATTCGACGACTCGTTGTTGCGACAGGTGCAGTGCGAGTCGTTGCTGGCCATCGTCAACGGCATCAGGAGCGACCCGGCCGTGGACCCACCCGTGATCATCGGCGGCGACTTCAACGCACCGCCCGATAGCGACGAGATCCGCATGCTGACCGGTCGCAGCGCGACACCGATCGCCGGGTTGGTGTTGAGCGATTGCTGGGAACATGTGGGCGACGGAACCGGTGCCACGTGGCGACGCGACAATCCGTATCAGTCGGCAACTGCGTGGCCGAATCGACGCCTCGACTACGTGTTCGTCAGCTGGCCGCGCCCGAAACCACTGGGCAATCCGGTGCGAGCGTGGCTGACCGGGCTCGAGCCCGTCGACGGAGTGGTTCCCAGCGATCACGCCGCCGTGGTGGTCGACCTGATCAGCGAATGACGCCCGGCCCGGTTGCTGGGCCCCGGGTTGCGGGCCACGACGCGTCAGCTGGCGATGTCCTTCTTGGTGAAGTTGGCCCACGCTGCACCCAGGAAGACCACGACGTAGACCAGTTGCAGCAGCATGCCCTCGTTGACGTCTCGCCACAGGATGGGGTCTCGATAGAAGTCGACGAACTTCAGCCAGTAGTGCGTCGGCAGGTATGCCTGCACCGAACGAGTCGCGTCGATGAGGTCCATCACCTGCGAACCGACGAAGGCGGCCAACGTGGCCAACGAGGCCGCCAGCGGCGAATCGGTACGGGTGGACGCGAACAGCGCGATGGCGCCCAGGCCCAGCATGGACCACCCGATGTACCCGATGGCCATGACCGTGCGTACAAAGGTCTCGAACGGCGACAGCTCAGTGGCCGAGATGGACGACAACGGGCGGATGCCGAACAGGACGACGCCTGCTGCCAGGGCCACCAACGCCACCACGATGACTGCCAGGAAGATGAACGCGACCACGGCGATCAGCTTGGCGCTGAGCAGGCGGGTGCGGCCCACAGGGCGAGTGAGCAGATAGCGCAGCGTGCCGTTGGATGCTTCGCCGGCGATGCTGTCGCCGCCGATGACCGAGACCGCGATGGGCAAGAACAGCGGCAGGATGATGGCCAGCGCTGCAGCCGGGAACAGCAGCCCGTTGTTCAGCACCTCACTGAGCAGTGCCGGCCCCTCGCCCGGCGCGGGTGCCAGACCGCTGGCCTTCACGAAGATGCCGACGATGACCGGCAGCCCCGACAGCAGCGCGATGGTGACCCACGTGCGCGGTCGGCGGATGAGCTTGGACAGTTCGACGCGGATCATCGGATGTCACCGTGCCCGGTGCGCTCTAAGAAGACGTCCTCCAGCGTCGGGCGCTCGATGATCAGTTCGCGCACGCCGATGTCTTCGCTGACGAATGCACGGTTCAACAGTTCGGGTGGTCGCCCGCCCATGTGCACGCGAACCGAATCGACGCCCGACTGCTCGAACCTGAACGGCCCGTCCTGCAGGGCGCGCACGGCGCGCTCGATGTCTGGTGTGACCAGCCGGACCCAGCCCGTGGGCTTCAACAGGTCGGCCACGTTGTCCTGCGCCACGATGCGACCGGCCGACATCATTGCGGCTCGCGTGCAGATCAACTCGACCTCGGCCAGCAGATGGGACGACAGCATGATCGTGGTGCCGTCGCGGACCAGCTCGACGAACATCGTGCGCAGCTCGTGGATGCCCTGTGCGTCCAGACCGTTGGTGGGCTCGTCCAAGATCAGCATTCGAGGAGTGCGCAGCAGCGCTGCCGCCAGCCCCAGTCGTTGCCGCATGCCCAGCGAGTACGCCTTCACGGGACGATCGCCCACATCGCCCAGACCGACGCGCTCGATGACCTCGCCGACCCGCGCTCGTCGCGTGCGCTTCGCACCACCCGCACCGGCGCCATCGAAGATCATCAGGTTGCGGGTGCCCGACAGATAGGGATAGAACGCCGGCCCCTCGACCAGCGTGCCCACGCCCTGCAGCGCCTGTTGTGGGTGACGCACCGGGTCGTGGCCCAGCAACTGGATCTGGCCCGACGTGGGGAACGTCAACGCCAGCAGCATGCGGATGGTGGTGGTCTTGCCGGCCCCGTTCGGTCCGAGGAAACCGAACAGGTCGCCCTCGCGTACATCGAGGTCGATGGAGTCGACGGCCAGCAGCCCGCCGGGGAACTGTTTGCTGAGCTGCTGTGTCAAGACGACGCTGCTCAGAACAGCCCCCCTTGTTCGGCCAGCTGACCGGCGATGCGGTCGAGCTCGGGCACCGTGACAGTGCCGGCCAGCACGATGTCGAAAATGCCGAGCGAGATGATCTGGGCGTTGAACAACGAGGTCTCGAGGACGATGGCTTGGCCGCCCCACGGCCGGTCGGTCTGCGGCAATGCGTAGATGCCGCGCCCGGGGCGGCTGAGCGAGCCGCGCGGTGCGGCCAGCACCGTCACCACCGATAGGCCCGACCCGTATGTGGCCAGTCCACCCGTGGCCTGCCCCCGCCGCGGCAGGCCGGCGAGTTGGTCGGGCAGTGGCAGCAGCGTGTTCTGGCTGAGCGCCTCGATGGCGTCGGCAGTCTCGGCTTGGCGGACCGGTTCGTCGACCTCGGTGGGATCGAACTGCATGACCGCGGCCGATGGCCGGCCGAATTGCAGGTCGACGAACGCTGTCTCGAACACTGGCGCCGTGCCGCCCGTGTCGATCTGAACCTTCATCACCACGCCGGTCTGAGGATCTGCCCACAGGTCGACCGAGTCGATGGTGGTGGTGGTCGATACCGGGGTGATGCGCAGGCCGGCAGCGACCTGGCCGGCGATTCGCTTGGCGGGCATCGACGAGACTTCCTCGCCGACAGTGTCGGCCAGCAGCCGCCGACCGAGCTCGGCGGGGGACAGGTCCATCAGCCGCGGAATTCGCAAGGGCTCGGTGCCGCTGCGCGGCGAGTACACGATGCGACGAGTGCCCGAATCCCAACGCCACAGGCCGCCCGGTTCGCGATAGATGCCTCGTTCGGCTCCGATCAGCAACTCATCGGCGCGCCAGCGGTCGGGCGCGGCGTACCAGACCCGTACCCGGCTGCTGGACTTGAACGGCGCGACCTCGTCGTCGTACCGGCCCAGGTCTGGCAGGCGCAGTCCGCCGCGCGATTCATACAGACCGGCGAAGCCCACTTGGGCCGACGTAGCGATGCGTTGACGCAGTTCGGCGATGCTGATGTCGGGGCGATCGACGGGCCAATTGGCCGAGACGACGGGTATCGAGACGAGGGCCGCAACGCCACCGAAGACCACCGCCCAGCGCCAGTGCCGCATTCGCTGACCTTACCGGGCCAACCGTTATGGTCAGGGTCGCATGGCCACATTGCGTTTCAGCTTCGGCACGATGGGCTCGGGCAAGAGCACGATGGCGCTGCAGATCCACCACAACCTCGCCAGCCGCGAACTGTACGGGCTGCTCTTGACCAAACTCGATCGCGAGGGCGCCCAGGTCACCAGCAGGCTGGGCGTTGCCGCGCACGCGATCGAGGTGATGCCAGATCTCGATCTGTACCAGCTGGCGCTGGAGCATTGGCCGATCCACTACTTCGTGTGCGACGAGGTGCAGTTCTACTCGCGAGAGCAATGCGATCAGTTGGCACGAGCGGTCGATGATCTGGGCATCGACGTGTTTGCCTTCGGGCTCATCACCGACTTTCGGGGTGAGCTGTTCGAGGGAACCAAGCGCATGCTGGAGGTCGCTGACGAGCGAGTTGCGATGCAGGTCGAGGCGCGATGCTGGTGCGGATCGCGAGCTACTCACAACGCCAGAGTGGTCAACGGAGACATCACCTATGTGGGTGAAACTGTGGTGGTGGGTGACACTGCCGAGACCCCTGAACAGCCGCTCTTCGGCGATGTCGTGCGCTATGAGTTGCTGTGCCGAAGGCACTATTCATCAGGGGAACTGGGCAACTGACACCGGCGTTCGAGAGTATGGGTTCCGGCCGGAACGTGTCTTTCCGAATTCCAGAACTTGTCGCACCGATCGCTCGATGAGGCCGAACAGTTCTATGCTCGCTCCCCAGTGATTCACCGACACATCTCACCCGCGCGTACTGGCAGAAGGCCGCTACGCATCCTCCTCTCCGCATCGCTGCTCGCCGGCGTCGTGACTCTGGCCCCGATCTCACCGATCAGCCCAGGTTCGGTCTCGGCCGCCGACGTCTTCTCGGCCCCGGTCAACTTGTCGGGTGCCAGCCAGGTCACCACCGACCCTCAGGTGTCGTCCAACGCCGCAGGCAATGCCGTTGCGGTGTGGCTGCGCGCGACAGTGATCGACAACACCGATCCGACGATCTGCGATGCCTTGGACAAGTGCGTCGTCGAGGCATCGCAGTTCAACGCGGGTACCGGAGCATGGACGGCGCCCGAGACGCTGTCGTCGGCCACCGAGAACGCGACCGAGGCCGATGTGGTCATCAACAATGCCGGCAACGCCGTGGCCATCTGGCGCCGCGCCAGCGGTCCCGGCACGGTCATCCAGGCCAGCTTCTTCAACGGCAGCGTTTGGGAGAACACGCCGACCGATCTGTCGGTCACGACCGGT
>JANNFQ010000255.1:0-5750 GCA_031380045.1 Acidimicrobiaceae bacterium | reverse complement strand
CTTGGCCCTGTACATGTCGAGGTTGGCGCGCATCAAGAGATCGGAGGTGATCGCCTCACCGGGGCCGACGTATGCAGTGCCAACACTGGTACGTACTGCGACCGTGACGTCACCGCGCTGAGAGGGTTCGGCGAACATCTCATCAATGCGTCCGACCAATTTCGATACGTCATCCACGCTGCCCAGTTCTTCGCACAGGAGCACGAACTCATCGCTGGAGAGCCTAGAAAGCGTGTCGCCGGACCACGCGATGGTGGACAGGCGCTGTGCCACTGAACCAGGAGCTGGTCACCGACGATCGCGGCGCCGATTGGTTTGACGAAGCATGTCGATCGCGATGCCTTTGGTCAGTGTCAGAAAGTACGACCTGATGGTCCCACGACTGGGATCGTAGTAGGCCAGATCCTGCCAGGCCCGCGTGATGGCCTGTTGAACGACATCACGGCGAGGTCGTCACCGACGATCCGGCGAGCCACCGAGAACATCGTTGCCCGCTGTGCGCGAACGCTTCGAACAGCACATGTTCCCGCAGATCGGTCGATCGATGCGCGTGTGACCTCGTCACGGCGTGTTCGATCACCGGCGGCAACGAATCGGGTGCGGCACGATGAGCCCTATTCACCTTTTCGAGCCGGCGCAAACGAAGCAACAACGAGTTGGTCCACGTGTGTCAGGTGTCGCCTTCGCGCGTCCCCTTCCCGAGCTGAGATCGGGCTGCGGGCGTGTGCAAGGCCATTGACAGCGGCATCCACAGCGTTGGCTCGGTTCGTCCTTTCTGTGTCGGAGCGAGCCATCGGTGGCGCCGGCTATGTTCTGTCACCTTCGGTGGCGATCTCGCCGTCGAGGCGGTGCACGATCAACCTTGTCTGTGACTCGTCGGCCAGCAGCCGCCCAGCCCGCATAGCTGACCAGCGGGTGCGGTGCAGCGATGTTGCTTGACGTTCGCTATCGCGACGAACCTCCCAACCAATTGGGCGAGGCGCAACGTGCACGTCAGCAGTGCCTTGATATCGGATCCTGTTCACGGTCGCTCGCCATCCTTCGACTTGAGGGGAACCTCGCCTTTCAGGGTCTGGGAGCGGTGACATACGGGTTCATGCGAACCTGCGCAGGACGAGCGTCGCACAGTTCCGGCGTCGGTGCATATCCGAGGTCCGAGAAGGCACAACCAACATGTTGTGTCGCCGTGTCAGCGCTGAAGGACCGCGGGCGGTGTGAACGCACGCAGCTGCCGATCCGAGGGGCCGTGGCCGTTCTGCGCCGCGTTGATCGCCCAACTCGATGCCGCCGAACCTCACGTCGCCGCGCACGCAGACTTTGTCGCAACGGCGACGCCATCCAGCACTTCTGGGAGCGGAAATGCTCTGAGCGTCGGCCGACCCGGACGCCGTGTGGCCGGACGATCTTTGGCCAAGGATCTCCGTGCCGACGGAGATGATCGCCATCGCACACCACAGCATTGAGGAGGAGTGTCATGTCCGACACAAGCGAGACGGCACGTCCCGAAGTCGGTGACCCACATCGTCGCCTCGACGTGTTCGTGGGCGACTGGTCCACCGCGGGGACATCATTCGCCGACGGGCAGACGCCCGACGATCCGCGGGCCTCCGGTGTGCCCTGGAAAGTGACGAGCACTACGAGTGGCTATCGGGAGGTTTCTCCCTGTTGCACCGTTGGGACGCAGTCGCCGGCACCCGTGAGTTCAAAGGCACCGAGGTCGTTGGTCACGATGTCGCCAACGGCGGCTACTTCACACGTTTCTTCGACAATGCCGGCTTTCATCCTGAGTACACCGCGAAAGTCGAGGGCGACGTTTGGACGTTCAGCGAGCCATCGACGCGAGCGACCATCACCGTTCGCGACGGTGGCCAACACATCGACTACATCTGGGAGTGGAGGCATGGAGCGAACGCCTGGCTGCCGCTCTGCGAGCGAACGGCTGTGCGCATATGACCTCGGAAGACTCGATCCGGTCCGGGCGGCCAGGCCCAGCAACTGCCTTCCGAATCGGTTGAGAGGGGATTGACGCTCGGTGATTGCAACCGTTTGCGGGTGGGTAAGTGAACCAGCGGCGGTGGTGCGCCTCATCGTTCGTCGGCGGACCGTGAGGCGACCGCCGCCCGGTGGTCCGATTGGTGGATGGCGGCCGGCACTGCGACGGCCGCTCCTTCGCGAATCAGTCGTCGGGCCACGACCAGTTGGCTGGCGGCGTTGAGCCCGACCAAGTCGCATACCAAGATCTGCTGTGATGCACAGACCGCTTGCAGGGCGGCACACGCCGACGCGGGGAACGTCACCTGACGATTCGGCAGGTGGAGCGTGACGGTGGCTGCGAGCACCTCCAGATGGCAGTCGACGATGCGGCGCAGCACGCTGGAGTCGGTCAGGTGAAGTTCAGCGAATGCGCGCGCCAACGAGGACGTGCCTGGCGGTGACGTGCGCCGTTCGACGCGACCGAGCTCGGCCCGAGCGACGTCTCTCAAGTCAACGGCGGCAAGGTTCGACAGCGCTTGGCAGACCGTTGGCGCCAGCACGGCGACCAGTTCATCCTCGGTGAAATGCGCGAAGCCCACCGGCAGTGGGTCGTCGAACATCGGATCAAGCTGATCGAGCATCCTGCGCAGCACACCACGCATCGAGATACGCATCAGTCCGAGCGTCAGATGAAAGCTGGTGGCGCGCGAGGTGCTGGCGACGTGCGGTGTGCCTTTGGGAATGTAGATGACGTCGCCAGGTACCAGTTCCAACTGACCGAGACCCTCGACTTCCCAGGACTTCGACCCCTGCAGCTGCAAGATCAGCACGTCGTGCGTATCTGCGTGCCGAGCAAGGCCCGCAGCATTGGGAGGCGTCAAGTACGCGTTGGCTTGAACGGGATGCGACATCGCTTCAGCCAGACGTGCTGCCAGCGCACCGACCTGCGCGAAGACCAGCTCGAGATTCTGCAAGACCAACGTGGCCCCGTCGGTCATGCGCGCAGCGATGGCGGCAGGGTCGGCGACACCGTGGACATCGATGCCTCCCATTCGCACCGTGCGGGTGTAGTCACGTTCGTCGTAGCTCGAGCCGACTTTGACCAGTCTGAAGTTCGGTCGCCGCGCTCCGTTGGCCAACCAGTGCTGAACGGTGCCGGTGTCGAGCAAACGATCAAATCCGGTGACACCCGATCGGTACATGGGACGACGGCCCCAGATGGACGAGCCGAAATCGTCAATGTCACCCACGATCCACTCGAGGTCGAACTCGTTCGGCTCACATCGGTCGAATTCGTCGAAGTCAGGTTTGCGCAGGGTCACAGGTGGGCAGCGTTCCGCCATGACCGACCAACCAAACATCAGCGACGACGACATCCACAGCAACGGACCCACCGAGGACGGAGACGATCGGGATACCGGCGGCGACGGCAGCAAGGACACCGGCGACGAGCCGACCGAGGCCGACGACGACCGCGACACCGGTGGCGAAGGAAGCCAAGACACCGGCGACCAAGCCTGACGCATCCACCGCCCCACTCCGCACCATCGTCACCCCGTCCCCGGCAACCTCCCACCTTGGTTGTCGGGGACGTTCGCGTCCCGCCGTGGGGTTGGTGGCCGTTGGGGCTGCGAGTGATTCGCACGATCAACCGTGGGTGTGCATCGTTCCGTCGTGTTCGCGGACGTGAAGCACCGTGCCGGTTTCCTCTGCCATCAGCCTGCCGGCGTTGATCGCGGAAAACCTGGTGCGATGACGAGACGAGGCGATTCGCTGCCCATTGCGACGAACCTCCCACAATGTCCCGTTGTGCACAACGTGGACGTCTGCGTTGCCAGTCCGTACGTATGTTTTCATCGTCGCCAGAGCTTTCCGGCCCACTCGATTCTCCGGCCGCTCGGGGTCCAGGAGCGGTCAGGTTTCCGGCGGTTGAGCCGGCGTCAATGCGCGTCCCACTACCCAGGCCGACGCCGGCTCACACATGCCGCTTCAGAATTGCTGCGCGACGCGCGACGAGTCAGACCACGGCAATTCCCACGGCCAATTCGTCCGATGACGGACATGACCGCCACTCGATCCGCAACTCCTGAATCGCTACCACCGGATGAACTCACTACTCGCGCATCGCCCGAAAGTGTGGATTGTCGCTGAGCGTGGAGCTTTGCGTTTCTGTGGATCTGACCGTGGGTAGCGGCAGGCCGTCCGCCAGCCGGCGGTGCTTCTCGACAAAGGAGAACAGCATGGCCATCCAAGAAACATCGCTTTCGGAACCGAACGGATTGCCCGATCGCGAACGATCCGACAGTTCGGTCGGCAATTCGGTTGGCACGCCACCTCAGGGCACCGCACAACGGGTGGGCGATGCCGCAAGCTCGACGCTGTCGGTAGCTACGGATGCGACGAAGGACGTCGTTGGCCAGGCCACTGAACAGACTCGTGTCGTTGCTCAGGAGGCAAAGGCGCAGGCGCAGCAACTGTTGGCCGACACCAAAAACGAGTTTCAGCAGCAGGCCGACGCGCGCAGCCGCCAGGCGGCCGACCAGCTGCGCACGATGTCCAGCTCGATCGATGCGCTGTTGGACGGGCGCCCGGCGGACGCCGAGCAAGTGCGCGGCTATCTCGAGCAGGCCAAGACGAAGATGGACGACGTCGCCCATCGCATCGAGACTCGCGGGGCACAGGGTGTCATCGACGATTTGTCTCATTTCGCCCGCCGCCGTCCGGCTGCGTTCCTCTTGGCGGCCGGCGCGGCTGGTTTCGCGATGGGCCGTCTGGCGAGAGCCGGTGCCGCCGCCGCCCCCCAGAGCGGACAGCACCCCGACGCGTCCGGGTTCAACGTCGGAGCACGATGATGTCGAGGTTGGAAAGCGAGTCTCGCGCGGCACCTGGTGCTGACTGGGATCCGGACACTCAGCCGATGCGTCCAGACCGCAGCTTGGGTGAGCTCTTCACGGAGATGACCACCGACATGGGCACGTTGGTTCGCAAGGAGATCGAGCTTGCCAAGGTCGAGCTGAAGGAAGAGGGTACTCGCGTCGGCAGAGGCGTCGGCATGTTCGGCGGGGCGGGGCTTGCCGGCTGGCTGGCCCTGCTGTTCATCTCGATGGCTGTGGCGTGGTTGCTCGACCAAGCGCTGAATACGGCGCTGGCGTTTGCCATCGTCGGCGTTCTATGGGCCGTGGTCGCACTGGTGCTGATGTCGATGGGCAAGAAGCAATTGAAGGAAACCAAGGCATTGCCGAACACAACCGAAACGATCAAGGAGGACGTCAGATGGGCCAAAGCACTGAAGAGCTGAGACGGGAGATCGAGGCGACACGCAATGGGTTGGGTGACACCCTGGAGGCGATCGGCGATCGGGTCAGTCCGAGTCGGGTCGTGCAACGTCGTAAGAACCGGGTCACCGGGGCACTGCGAGACGCTCGCGACCGAGTGATGGGCGTCAGCGCCGACACAACGCACGCGCTCGTCGATGGCACGCACTCGATGGCGACGTCGGTCAAAGACGGGGTCACTGACACCGCTGGATCAGCGGTCGCCACGGTGCGCGACATGCCGCACATGGCCACAACACACACCCAGGGCAGCCCCATCGCCGCCGGGGCAATCGCATTCGGCGTCGGCTTCATCGCCGCTGCGGCCTTCCCGCCATCGCGAGCGGAGCGGAACGTGGCCGGCAACATTGCCGAACACGTCGAACCGCTGAAGGCAGAAGTCACCACGGTTGCCCACGAACTGGTCGATCACCTGATGGCCGACCAGCACCTGATCATGGC
>JANNFQ010000177.1:0-12344 GCA_031380045.1 Acidimicrobiaceae bacterium | reverse complement strand
CCAGGGCGCGCCGACATGACGATGACACGGGTCGACAGGAACACGGCTTCTTGGATGCTGTGGGTGATGAACAGACCGGCGAACTTCTCGCTCTGGAACAGGCGAAGCAGTTCGTCGTTCAACCGTTCGCGAGTGATCTCGTCCAGCGCGCCGAAGGGCTCGTCGAACAGGAAAACCTTCGGATGCAGTACCAGCGAGCGGGCGAGCGAGCAGCGCATGCGCATGCCACCCGAGAGCTGCTTGGGGTACTTGGCCTCGTGGCCCACCAGGTTCACCAGCTCGATGGCCTTGGCGACCTCGACCTGTCGTGTGGCCTTGCTCATGCCTTGCAGCTCGGCGTTCAGCTCCACGTTGCGTCGCACGGTGCGCCACGGCAGCAGGGTTGCATCCTGGAAGACGTAGCCGATGCTGGAGCGGTCGATCTCGACGGATCCACCAGTGTTGATCTCGAGCCCGGAGGCGATGCGCAGCAGCGTGGACTTCCCGCAACCAGAGGGGCCAACCACGGTGACGAACTCACCGGCATCGACCGAGAACGTGATCGGGTCCAACGCCCGTGTTCCATCGGGGAACGTCATCTGGACGTCCTGGAACCGCACAGCTGCGCGACCGGTTCCGAACGGCCCGGGACGGATGTCGTTGGCAAGATCGACCATCAGTGTTTCACCCCTCGAGCAGGCGCGTGACCCGATGCGCGCTGGTATCGGTGCTGGTCATCGGGTCGCATGCTACAACCCGGGCGCCTGGCCAGGCCCCGCCCAATATGTGAACGCTGTGTGTCGTGACCAGCGTCGTAACCCAACGTCGCAAAGACGCATCCGGGCCGTGCGGGCTCAGCACGTGCTGCGCACGATCTGTCCACCACTGGTCACGAACCGTGGTTGCGGGCCCATGGCGATTGCCTCGCGCACTGTGCGCGCGGGCACCGCGACCAGATCTGCCCGGGCGCCGGTCTGCACACCGCCGGGTGCCAGGCCGATGGCGACTCGCGACATCTCGGTGACGGTGCCCAAGGCGTCGTCGGGCAGCAGATGGGCTGCCATGATCATCAACCCGGCGGTCTCCAACGGGTCGGCGCGTCCGACCGGGTTGAACGGATCCTGCAGGTTGTCGGCCCCGGCAGCGACGGTCACACCGGCCGCACGAAGGGCGGCCACTGCGGTCAGCGACCGGGGCATCGCGGTCTGGTGCTGACGTCCTTGCAGGAACAGGTTGGTGTGCGGCAGCGTGATCACGCTGATTCCGGCGTCGGCAACCAGTTCGGCCACCTCTCGCTGGCGATGTTCGCTCTGCAGCCCCAAGCTGACGCAGTGGCTGGCCGTGACCCCGTGGGCGAAGCCGGTGTCGATCACGCGCTGGGCCAGGTCGGCCAGGCCCAAGGTGCCCGGATTCAGCGTCTCGTCGGTGTGCAGGTCGACCGGTAGACCCGCCTCGGCCGCGACCGTCAGGAACAGGTCGTTCGCCGCGGCCGGATCGCTTTCCAGATGCGGGCACCCGCCGATCAGGTCGATGCCGGCCGAGATGGCATCGCGTAGCAGCGCACGCTGGTCTGCGCCATCTGGCCCGATGGATGGCCAGCCGGTCAGGGCACACACCTGGATCTCGACCAAGCCGCGCAACCGGTCACGAACCTCGATCAGTGCAAGCACCGACATCAGCCCGTTGGCCATGGTCAGGTCGGCGTGCGTTCGGATCGCCGTGACACCGTTGGCCACCATCATCCGCGCGGCACGTTCGGCCCGGGCGATGGTGTCGTCCAGCGTGACAAGGTGTCGATGCGCTTCCATCGCCTCGACGGCGCCCATCAGATCGCCCGTGGGGTTCGGCACCACCTCGGCCAGGAACGCCTTGTCGAGGTGGGCGTGCGGCTCGGCGAACGCCGGCAGCAGCAACCAGCCGTCCAGTTCGACGCACTGGTCGGTCGGTGACGTATCGATGTGCGAATCGACCCCCACGATCGAATCGCCCACGATGCGCACATCGGCAACGGTGCCATCGGCCAGGTGGGCATGCCGCAGGACCAGTGGACGAGACGCAGTGTTCATTCGAGCATCAGGTCAGCGCGCGACCGGTCAGTGGACGGCGCTCGATCGGCTCGCCCAGCCGAGGGAACACTTCTTCGGCGACCAGGTGCATCTGCTCGTTCATCTCGTCGCGAGTCAGGCCCGGATAGTCGAAGAAGAAGCAGATGTGCTTCAGGTCCAACAGATCCCGCCAGTAGCCGATCGCATCGACGGCATCGTCGATCGAACCGACGATCTGGATCTTCTGGGCATTGCTCTCTTCCAACGTGGGGCAGTGATTGAAGGCCACCTTCGTTCCATCGGGGTTGCGGTAGCTGCTGAATCGGCCGTACGGCGACAGGAACTTGTTGAACTCGTCCTGCCCAGGCCGTCCCTTGCGCAGCGCCTCTTCGTACGTGTTCGCCACGTGCAGGTTCAGCACCAGGCAACGATCTTCGCCTGGCCCAACGGGCTGGCCCATCTGCTCGCGGATCTCGGCATAGCGATCCCACTTCTGCTTCTGGCTGTCGGCGTTCTGCAGCCAGTAGACGGCTTTGTGGCCGGCCCGTGGCACGTACTCGATGGTCTCGGGGCTGGTGACCGGTTGATAGATGTCCACGTGGCGAAGCGGCTTCGGGATCAGCGTGAGGTCTGGCACGGTGGTGCCGCGATCGGGCACGTCGTCGGGCGGAAACACGAACTGCTTGCCGCGATAGTTGAAGCGCTGGTTGTACCAGGCCAGCTTGATGACCTCCATGGCCTCTTCGAAGATCTCGCGGTTGATGCGATCGTGCTCGGCCGACATCGCGTTGTCGCCGCTGGCAACCACCGTGCCCAGTGCCCATGCCTCGCGCGGCACCGTGCCGCGACCCACGCCGAACTCCATGCGTCCACCGGTGATGATGTCGGCAAGTGCGAAGTCTTCGGCCAGCCGCAGTGGATGCCACTGCGGCACCACGTTGAACATCTGTCCGAACCTGAGATCCTTGGTCAGGTGCGCCAGGTGCACGCCGAACATGATCAGGTTGGGCAGCACTTCGTAGCCCTCGTACTGGAAGTGATGTTCGGTCAGCCACATCGTGTCGAAGCCCAGTTGATCGGCAGTCTTGGCCCAGTCGATCAGGTTTTCGTAGCACGCGACCACCGCGTCGTTGTCGTATCGCCGGGCTGTGGGCGCCACTGTCGGGTCGCCGGCATCGGGCATGGGAACCGTGCAGAAGAAGTTGCTGTCGACGCGCATGATCGGACAGTACTCGCAGGCGGTCGACGGTGGCTTCCCGTCGGCCGTGATGCCGCCCGAATTCACATGCCGGCAACAGATCCCACGCGGGTGCGCGGATCGGCGGCGCCGACCAGCATTCCTGTGCGCGCGTCGACCACGATCGCGTGGGCGTGGCCGAAGGTGCTGTCGTACGGCGGCACGACCCGCACGTCGTGTCCACGCTGGGCCAGCTCGGTTCGCCAATGGGCGGGCACATGGCCCTCGACCAACAGGTGCGGCCCAGCGGTTGCGGTCCACGTGTCGAAGCCGGTGACCGGCCCGTGCAACACCCATCGACCGGCGTCGATGGCCATGGCCGGGCTCTGCTCGTGGCGGAACAGTCGCGCCGCGATCTGCAGCAGGATCTGCGGTTGGCCGTCGCCCCCCATCGTGCCGAACACCGACGACAGCGATCCGTTGGCGTGAGTGGCGATGGCTGGCGACAGCGTGTGTGGTGGCCGGCGGCCCGGCGCGACCTCGGCCGGGTGACCGGCCTGGATCGAGAACCCCATCCCTCGATTGTGCAGGTTGATGCCGGTGGTGGGCTCGACCAACCACGAGCCGAAGTTCGACGCGTTCGATTGGATCAGCGACACGCCCATGCGGTCGCCGTCCACGGCGCACAGGTAGGTGGTATCGCCGTTGTCGTGGGCACGTGCGATGGTGGCAGCCCGGTTCGGATCGATCTCATCGCCTCGCCTCGCGATCGCCTCGATCAGAGCCACACCATCGGCATCGTCGGCCAGCACGTCGGGCCGATCTCGCCCCGCTGCCTTTGCGGCCTCGACCAACATGTGCGCCCATTGCGGATCGTCGGGATCCGCGGGAAGGGCCCGGACGCCAGCACCATCGAGCCGGTCGGCCAGGACTGCAGCGCCCAGCAACAAGTAACCCTGCGAGTTGGGCGGAATGGTGTGCAGCGTGCGGCCGAAGGCGTCGGCGGCCAACGGCGTCACCCAATCGGCACCCGACCGCTGCACATCGCGACGGTCGAACCAGCCCTTGCCCAGTGCCAGCAACCCATCGCCGAACGCGCCAAGGTAGAACGCATCGCGTCCGTCTGCTGCGACCGCGCGAAGCGCCGCACCCACGCCCGGACGACGAACCCGGTCGCCGGGACGACGCGCCTGCGTCGCCAGTTCAGACAACTGCTCGCGGCCACGATCGTCCAGCATCGACAACGAGCCGACCAACAGCGGCGATGCCGGAAAGCCGTGCTCGGCCAACCGGATCGCCGGGGTCAACACTGTCGTCAACGGCAGCCGCCCGAACCGCTCGTGCAGAGTGCACCAGCCATCGACGCAACCGGGCACCGTGACGCTGCGCACGTCGTGACGGAACGGCATCTCGGTTCGGCCCTCGGCCCGCAGCGTGGCTGCGTCGGCACCGCTGCCGGCCCTGCCGCTGGCGTTCAACGCGTGCACGGCGGTGCCGTCGTGAACCAGTGCGAACAGGTCGCCGCCCATTCCGCACATGTGCGGGCCGATCACCGCAAGCGCCGCGTTGGTGGCGATGGCGGCATCCACCGCATTGCCGCCGAGCGCCAGTGCTTCCAGGCCGGCCTGCGTGGCCAGGTGGTCTGCGGATGCAACCATTGCCGTCGGTGCGCGTGTCGACGAGCGCGGCACGCCGGTGTCTGCCATGCCCGGCAACCTACGCTGCGCGTGTGGCCCACGACGAACGAGCAACCGGCGCGCGCATCGTCGATCGCGACGCGCCTCGCCACGCCGGTCGCAGGTCGGTGCACCACCTCATCCGGCATCCCGGCACGCCTCTGGTGCTGCTGACCATCGCCTCGGCGGTGATCGTGATCGGCACATTCGCGCCTTGGTTGCGCAGCGGCTCGACCACTCGGTCCAGCTACGACCTGTTGGGCTTGATGTCTCGACTGGGCATCGCCCCCCAAGGATTCGTCTCGACGCTCGTTCGTTGGTGGCCGTTGGTGCCGCTGTTGGCGACGTCGGCAGTGGTCTCGGCATGGTGGCGGTGGACCTCGGTCGCGGTCGCCGCAGCCATCGTGTCGGTGCTGTACTCCGGCGGGGTGGGCACGGCCATCGTCGTGAAGTCTCGTAGTGCCAGCATCGCCATCGGGCCCGGGCCCTGGATCTGCGCGATTGGGGACGTGGCGATGTTGGTCGCTGCCGGATGGTTGGCGGTCAGCAACGCCACAGGCCGCGGCGCTGCAACACCTGCCGCAACACGGCCGGACGATCAGTCATGATGCCGTCGACCCCCAGGTCCAGAAGGCGTTCCATCTCGGGTGCATCGTCGATGATCCACACGTGTACGTGCACGCCCAACTGGTGGGCGCGTTCGATGAAGCGCCGATCGGTCACCGTCAGACGACCCTGCTTCACCGGCACCTGAGCCGCCAGACCGCCCAGTGAGCGGGGTCGCGCGAATCGCAGCGCAGCGACGCCGGCAGGGCCCAATGCGCTGCACAGTTGATCCCCGAATGCTGCGCGCAGACGACGGATGCGCCGGTCACTGAACGACCCCACGCACACTCGATCCAGTGCAGCGGTACGCCTCAACGTGGAGATCAGCGCCGGCGCGGCAGCATCGGACTTGCAGTCGATGTTGACCCGCAGGTCTGGCCACGAGCCCAGCAGGTCGTCCAGCAGCGGGATGGGTGCCTCTCCACCCACCATGGCGGTCTTCACCTCGCTCCACGGCAGCGTGCTGATCAACCCGGGTCGCCCGCACGTGCGGCTCAGGTCGTCGTCGTGAAAGGCCACCAGCACGCCATCGGCAGTCACCTGCACATCGGTCTCCACGTATCGATAGCCCAACGACACGGCGTGTTCGAAGGCCGGCATGGTGTTCTCGGGCACGTCCATCGCTCCGCCGCGGTGGGCGAACGGGATCGGCCCATCCCATTCCAGAAAGGCGTGGCGAGGCTGGAGCACTGTTCAGTTGTAGCGCGTGGAGGGCAGCAGCAACGCGTCGACTGCCACGTTCGCACCTCATCGACCCGTCGTCGACGGACGGGTAGCCTCGCCGGCATGGCCAGTTCAGAAACCATCACGGTCCGCTCACCGTACGACGATCAGATCATTGGCGAGATTCCCAGCGGCACTGCTGCCGACGTCGATCGCGCAGTGGCGGTTGCCAAGGCCGCGTTGGCTGCCGGCGCCATGCCCCTGTGGAAGCGCGCCCAGATCCTGGATGCGGCCGCAGCCCGGCTGACGGCACGGCGAGACGAGTTCGCCGAGATCATCGCTCGCGAAGCGGCGAAGCCGATCAAGACCGCACGGGTGGAGGCCGAGCGTGCCGTCGGCACGTTCCAGTTCGCCGCGGCCGAGGCGCGCAAGCTGACCGGCGAGATGATCCCGCTGGACGCCATCCCGGCCGGCGAGGGCAAGCTGGGCTTCACGCTGCGCGTGCCCATCGGTGTTGTCGGTGCCATCGCGCCGTTCAACTTTCCGCTCAACCTGGTGGTGCACAAGGTCGCGCCGGCCATTGCGGCCGGTTGCCCGGTGGTGCTCAAGCCGGCCAGCCAGACGCCGTTCAGTTCCATCCGCCTGGCCGAGATGCTGATCGACGAATGCGGTCTGCCGCCCGAGCAGTTGCAGGTGATCACCGGTGGCGGTGGCACGGTCGGCAACGCACTGGTCGACCACCCCGATGTCGCCCTGATCACGTTCACCGGCTCGCCAGAGGTGGGTTGGTCGATCAGGGCGCGTGCTCCACGCAAGCGCGTCGGTTTGGAACTGGGCAACAACGCACCGGTCATCATCGAGCCCGACGGCGACTGGGCCACCGCGGCGGCGAAGATCAAGATGGCCGGCTTCAGCCACGCGGGGCAAAGCTGCATCTCGACGCAACGAATCCTGATCCACCGCAGCATCGCCGACGGGTTCACTGATGCACTGGTCGCCCATGTCCAGTCGTTGGTGGTCGGCGATCCGATGGACGAGGCGACCGATGTCTCGGCACTCATCTCGACAGGCGAACGCGATCGTGTCGAGGCGTGGATCAAGGAAGCCGACGCGTCGGGCGCGCGCATCGCCACGGGTGGGCGACGCCAGGCCGACGGCGTTTTGCTGCCCACCGTGATCACGGACGCGACGCCCGACATGAAGATCTGCAGCAAAGAGGTGTTCGGGCCGGTGGTGGCGATCACTGCGTACGACTCGCTGGACGAGGCCTTCAAACTGGCCAACGACACCGACTACGGGTTGCAGGCGGCGATCTTCACGACCGACATCGCCAAGGCGTTGCGGGCCGTACACACGCTGGATTTCGGTGGGGTGTTGGTCAACGAGGTGCCCACGTGGCGCGCCGATCAGCAGCCGTACGGCGGCCTGCGCGACAGCGGCAACACACGTGAGGGGCCGGCGTTCACGATCAAGGAGATGACCGAGATCCGCATGGTGGTCATCAGTGGCTGACCCATTGCGATGGGGCGTCATCGGCGCGTCGTCGCGCATCTATCAAGGAAAGTTGAAGCCACCGATGTTGGCGCGCCCTGCGCACGCAATCGTGGCCGAGGCCAGCCGTACCGCCGACGGTTCCGACGCGCCCTACTCCCAACTGCTGGCCCGGCCCGACGTGGACGCGGTGTACATCCCGCTGCCCAACGAGGGCCACAAGAAATGGATCCTGGCCGCGCTCGACGCCGGCAAGCACGTGCTGTGCGAGAAGCCGCTCACCATGTCGGCTGCCGACACCGACGAAGTGTTCGCAGCAGCCAACACTGCCGGTCGGGTGCTGGGCGAAGCGTACATGTGGCCGCATCATCCGCGCAGCAAGGTTGTTCTCGAGGCGGCGCAGTCCGAACTGGGTGAGCTGCGATTCAGCCGCGGTGTGTTCTCGTTCCTGCTCACACGATTCGACGATCATCGTTTCGATCATCGCGGTGGGGGAGCGCTGTTCGACGTTGGCATCTACTGCCTGGGGCCTGCCTTGCTGCTGGCACCGCGAGAGCCGCTGTCGGTCGCGGCCGCAGCGGCTCGCAATGAGCGGGGCATCGACGTCTCGCTGTCGGGTTGGCTGCACCTGGGTCATGGTCTGACGGCCACGGTAGAGGCATCGTTCGAGTCGATCTACCGACGCTCGCTGGATCTGGTCGGTACGAACGGTTCGCTGACCATCGAATCGAACCTGGCGCCAGGGCCCACCGAACCCAGCGTTGTCGAAGTCGTACGGCTCGACGATTCGATCACGCGGTTTCCAGCCGCCGGGGCCGACGCGTACGGCGAGATGCTGGACCAGTTCGTAGCTGTGACCAACGGCGAGAAGCCACTGTGGGGCGAGCCCGAGAGCCGGTTGCTGGCCCGATGGATCGAAGCATTGCTGCAGGCCGCCGCCTGACCCGGCACCTGAACCGGCACCTGAACCGGCCCCTGAACCGGCCCCGTCCATGACCACCATCCAGTCCGCATCCGACGAACCGCGCACGCGGCATTCGGGCATGGCCGTCGCCGTGCTGTTCTTCGTCAACGGCATGACGTTCTCGAACTGGTTGCCGCGCATTCCCGAGGTTCGCGACCGACTCGGTCTCGGCAACGCCGGCCTGGGGGCCACGCTGCTGGGCGGTGGATTGGGCGGCATCGTCGGCTCGCTGCTGGTTGCTCGCGCGTCGGAACGGCTGGGCAGCAAGCGGTTGCTGGTGGTGGCCGCGAGCGCCTTGGCGATCGGGCTGCCACTGATCGGTTTCGCCCCATCGGCAATCGTGTTGCTGCTGGTGCTGACGGCGCTGGGCATGCTGGACGTCTTCAACGATGTGGCCATGAATGCGCAGGGCGTCACCGTGCAGGACCGCATCCAGCGGTCGATCATGAACCGCCTGCACGCCATGTGGAGCCTGGGCTTCACGGCCGGAGCGGTGCTCGGTTCGACTGCGTCTGCCGCTGGAATTGGCGTCCGTGTGCACCTGTCGGTGGTGGGTGCGATGTTGCTGTGCACCGTGCTGGTCGTGCAGCGGTGGCTGATCTCGGTCGACCCGCCGCACGAGGTCGCATCGAAGGCCACTGCACATGTCGATCGTTCGGCTGGACGGTTCTCTGTCGTCGTCGTGGCTATGGCCCTCGCCGCGCTGGCCGCAGCAGCACTGGAAGTGACGCCCAACGACTGGGCCGCGGTGATGTTGCGCGATGTGTTCGATGCCGGAAAGGTCAGCGGGTTCGGAACCGTCGCCTGTGCCGGTGCGATGCTGGTCGGACGGTTGGGTGGCGACCATGTGTTGGACCGTGTCGGCGAGCGCCGTTTGCTGGTCGGCGCGCTGTCGCTGGTCGGCGCCGGCTCGCTGATCACCATCGTCGCTCCAGTCACCGCGATCGCATTGGTGGGCCTGGTCGTCTGGGGACTCGGCCTCTCGGTGGTGTTCCCGCAGCTGTATGCAACCGCCGCACGCCTGCCCGGCACATCGGCCGGTGCCGGATTGGGCTCGATGCTGCTGGGGCAACGGATGGGCGGCATGCTCACCGCCGTCAGCGTGGGCGCGCTCGCCGAATGGCGCGACCTGCGAGTCGCGTTCGCCGTCGTGTCGGCAACAGCGCTGCTGATCCTGACGCTGACCATCCGGAGGATGACCGCCACGACGGCGGCCGGCACGAGCACGAGTTGACGGAGAGCTGAAGTTGCTGGAACTGACACCAGCTCACCGGCTCGTGGAAGGCTCGCACCCATGTCGATCCACCTGAAGCAACCGTCGTCGGCAGCGCTCGACCAGCTGCGAGACGCCGGCCGATCCGACTCGCTGACCTACCGGCCGGTGGGCATCTCGGCGCTGACGCAAGCACCACCCGGCTATCGGCTCGACCGATGGTCGAGACCGCTGGGAAGTGGAGACCTGGTCTTCGAGCGGGCATCGGATGCGCTGCGTAGCTGGAGAGTGCAGAGCGGCGCCGGTCTGATCGTTCGCTCCGATGGCCCACCAGTGGTCGGATCGATCGTTGCCATGGCAGCGCCGCTGCCGATCATCGGCTACATCGACGTCGTCTGCCGCGTGGTCGCGGTGGTCGATCTCGCCGATCGCTGCGGTTTCACCTACGGGACCCTGTCGGTGCACCCGGAACAGGGCGAAGAATCGTTCACCGTGGTCCGCTCACCGGACGGCACCGTGACCTTCGAGATCGCGGCCGCCTCACGACCGCGACACCTGGCGGCAAAGGCATTGCCGCCTGTCGCCCGCCTGCTACAGCGAGCCGCCACCAACCGCTACTTCGAAGCGATGCAAGCAGCCGTCAGCGACTGAACCCGACGCACCCGTTCAGACATGTCAGATGCTGCGGCCAGCGTTCTTCCAGTACTCGTCCTTCAGCAGGCGCTTGTACAGCTTCCCCGTGGGGTGACGGGGGAGCTCTTCGCGGAAGTCGATGGTGCGCGGGCACTTCACGTCGGTCAGTTCGGTCTTGCAGAACGCGATCAGCTCGTGCGCGAGTGCCTTCGCCTCGTCGTCGTTCGTCGGCATCGTGACCGGCTGCACGACCGCCTTCACTTCCTCACCGAAGTCGTCGTTGGGCACGCCGAAGACCGCGACGTCGATGACCTTCGGATGTGTGACCAACACGTTCTCGGCCTCTTGCGGATAGATGTTCACGCCACCCGAGATGATCATGTATGCCTTGCGATCGGTCAGGTACAGGTAGTTGTCGTCGTCCAGATAGCCCACGTCACCCAGGGTCGACCAGCCCTTCGGATGCCTCGAAGACGCCGTCTTCTCAGCGTCGTTGTGGTACTCGAACGAGGCCCCGCCCTCGAAGTAGATCGTGCCGCTCTCGTAGTGCGGCAGATCTTCCAGATCGTCGCCACAGATGTGCACGGTGCAGTTGATCGGGATGCCCACGGTGCCCGGATGGCCGAGCCACATGTCGCTGTTGCAGTACACGAACCCGTTGCCCTCCGTACCGGCGTAGTACTCGTGAATGATCGGGCCGAACCACTCGATCATCTGCTTCTTGACCGGGATCGGGCACGGCGCTGCCGCGTGGATAACCGCCTGCAGCGACGACACGTCGTACTTCGCCCGCACCTCGGCGGGCAGCTTGAGCATGCGCACGAACATGGTCGGCACCACCTGGCTGGTCGTTGCCCGATACCGCTCGACGAGCTGAAGGTACCCCTCCGCATCGAAGTGCTCCATCGCCACCACGCTGCATCCCAACGCGTGCGCCGACAGGCAGAACCGCAACGGGGCTGCGTGGTAGAACGGCGCGGGGGAGAGGTACACGCTGTCGTTGGTGACACCGAACAGCATCGTCAGCAGCGGGGCCACCGGACCGCCGCTGTTCTCCAACGGGGTGTTGAGGAACTCGCGCTGCACGCCCTTGGGGCGACCAGTGGTGCCGGACGAGTACAGCATGTCGGTGCCGCCGATGCGGGCTTCGTCGAGTGGCGTCGCCGGTTGCGCGGCGGTCACCGCCTCGTAGCTCTCGTACCCCGGGATTGTGCCGTCGAGCATCAGACGCAGCTCGACACCGGCGGTGTCGGCCACGATCTCGGCGGCCTGGTCGGCCTTGTACTTCGAGGTGATGAACACCCGGGCGCCGCAGTCGTTGAGGATGTAGCTGAGCTCATGGCTGGTGAGGCGGCTGGAACATGCGGTGTAGACGAGACCGGCGTAGTGACAACCCCAGATCACCTCGAAGTAGCGGTCGTGGTTCTCCATGCAGATCGCCACGTGGTCACCTGGTTGCAGGCCAGTCGCGCGCAGGAGGTGGCTCAGCCGGTTGGCGGCTGCATCGAGCTCGGCGAACGTCTGGGTGAACCCGGAGGCGCCCATGATGACCGCGGGCTTGTCGGGCTGAGTGGCGAGATGTGCACCTGGGAACATGGTGGAGGAAGGTAGTCGACGGTACGTTTTGACCGTGGATCCGGCGGACCGCTTCGTTGACTTGATCGGCACTGTCGCGGCCGAGACGCATCTCGATCTGCTCGCCGCGCTGCTGGGCGCATCGTTCGACCGCACCGCCGATGTCGGCGCAGTGCTGCGCGAGCTCGACGAGTTGGCGGAGTCGTTGCGGCTCATGGCCGACCGCCGTGGGGTGGCCCCCGACTTCGCCGCAGTGATGACGTTCCTGTTCGCGGACGGCAAGTTCACCGGCAACGTGACCGACTACGCCGATCCGCGCAAC
>JANNFQ010000161.1:0-7002 GCA_031380045.1 Acidimicrobiaceae bacterium | reverse complement strand
GGCGGCGCCAGTCATCTATCCGCTCGCCGATCCGGTCGACTACGAGCCCGACATGTCGATGTGTCTGGGCGCCAGGGCCGCCGCCACCGGGGCAGACATTCTCAGCGTCATGTACGACTTCCTGCTGGAACAGGACGGCGCCTCGATGGGAGCGATCATGGGCGGCGTCGATGTCCACAAGAGCCAGGAAGTGATTCGCGAGATGCTCGTGCATCCGGCAACCGTCACCGGCCTCAGCGACGCCGGCGCGCACGTCACGTTGATCTGCGATGCATCGATGCCGACGACGCAGCTCACCTACTGGGCGAGGGATCGTCGCCGTGGCGAGCGGATCCCGCTCGAGTTCCTCGTCCACAAGCAGACCGCCCGCAACGCCAAGCTGTACGGCCTCGACGACCGAGGCACCTTGGCGGCGGGGCTGCGCGCCGACCTCAACGTGATCGACCTCGACAACTTGTCGGTATCGCCGCCGAAGGCGTTCCACGACCTCCCGGCCGGCGGCACCAGGTTGATCCAACCGGTGGTCGGCTACCTGGCGACAATGGTCAACGGCGTCGTCACCCGTCGTCACGACGCCGACACCGGTGCCCGCCCAGGCAGGCTCGTGCGGAGCACCTGAACGCCGCGAACCTTGGATGTCGCCACCAATGAGGGTGAACGCTGAGGGTGAACGCGCGTGTGTTCGATTGGTGGCCACACCTCCGGCTACGCTCGACGCTGGCTTGCGATGGAGGGCTGATGAAGGAACGCCGCAAGACCACGACGTCCAACTTCGGCGTCGGCGGGCGAGAGAGCCACGACTCGAAGCCGTTCTACGACCGATTTCGTGCCCCCGAACTGTCGGACGACCAGGATGTCCCGAAGGCGGCACCTGTGCCGGAGCCGTTCGTGTGCGGCGATGCACGACACATGGACCTGATCGCGGATGGTTCCGTCGCACTGGTCGTGACATCTCCGCCCTACTTCGCCGGCAAGCAGTACGAGGAGGAGCTTGAACGCGAGGGCGTTCCGTCGTCGTACCTCGAGTACCTCGAGATGCTCACGGATGTGTTTGCCGAGTGCGTTCGCAAGCTCGAGCCCGGCGGCCGAATGGCAGTGAACGTCGCCAACCTCGGTCGCAAGCCGTATCGCAGCCTGTCTGCCGACGTGATCCGCATTCTCGAACACGACCTCGGACTGCTGCTGCGGGGCGAGCTCATCTGGCAGAAGGCCGAGGGCGCCACCGGTTCGTGTGCGTGGGGTTCGTTCCGCAGCGCGGCGAACCCCGTGCTACGCGACATCAGCGAACGGGTCATCGTGGCCAGCAAGGGTCGCTTCGATCGGGCGCGAACGGTCAAGCAGCGTGCCGCCGAAGGCTTGCCGTTCGAGAGCACACTGATGACCGAGGACTTCATGGCGTCCACCCTGGACATCTGGTCGATCCCACCCGAGAGCGCCAGGCGAGTTGGCCACCCGGCGCCATTTCCGGTGGAGCTGCCCGAGCAGCTCATTCGCCTGTACACGTTCAAGGACGATCTGGTCCTCGATCCGTTCATGGGCAGCGGATCGGCGCTCGTCGCCGCAGCCCGCCTGGGTCGTCGTTACATCGGCTACGACCTCGACGACAGCTACGTCCAGATCGCCCGCCAGCGCGTCGATGAGGCCCTCCGGCCCAGCGCTCCCGAATGTCGACTGCTCGGTCAGCCCACGCTCCCGCTGGTATCGATCGACATGCCATCAGTCGACATCGAAGCGGTCGGCCACTTCCCGAGCCGTGCTACCACCGAGGGAAGGGCGGCGCAGAAGCTCGCCGAACAGCTCTTGGACGAGGTGGGCTTCAACATCGAAGAACGCAATCGGCGCGTTCGCAAGACCGGCGTGACCGTCAACTTCGTTGCGACCGATGCAGATGGAGCAACCTGGTTCTTCGACGTGGCCGGCGCCTTCACCAGCCACAGAGGCGGGCTGCTGCGCATGGAGACCGTCTGGAAGTCGCTCGGTCGCGCGTCAGCACTGAACGGTGCGCGTGGCCGGATTCCGCTCGTGTTCTTGACCAGTCACCTCCCGAAGCAGCCAAGCGAGGGAGACACTGCCCTGCGCGCTGCCGGCCCCGACGCATTCTTTGATGCGATCGAAATGCTGTCGCCAGACAGCGTCGAACGACTCCACCGCTATGCGCAGGGAGGCTTCGCCGACGACCCGCAGCCCGGATTCTGGACAGCGCAGGATCTTGCTCGCAAGCGCGCCTGACGCACGATTCGTCCCACCATGTTCGCTACCACGTGCGGCGGCGGCTGGCGTGACTTCGCTCACACTTGGTTCGTGGCGGGCACGAACAGGGCATACAGGTGCGATTCGACCACCCCATCCAGGAGCAGACATGAGCAGCACGACCCTCCCCCGCAAGATCATCGCCGTCAACCGGACCATCGCCCAGACGGCGTTGACCAATGCCGGCAATGCGATGAAGACCGTTGGCGAGAACACGAAGAACGTCATCGATGCGGCCCGCACGGCAGGCAAGATCGTCACCGGGCAAGCCACGTCGGTGGTCGAGCGCACGGTGACCACGGCTCGGAACGGCAGCCGTGAGGTGTCGGGTCAGGTCATGGCACAGGGCGCCCGCGTCGGCGATGCCATCTCCACCCAGGCCAATCGCACCGCCGATGCTGCGCTGCGAGCCGTATCCGACAAGCCGACGTCCGGCACTCCGTACGAGCAGTGGACGAAGGCACAGTTGGTCGAGCGGGCACGCGAGGTGAATCTGGACGGCCGTGGATCGATGACCAAGGCCGAGCTGATCGACGCTCTGCGCAACTGACACGCCTACTTCGGTTGACGCAAGCGGAATCGCTGGATCTTGCCGGTCTGGGTCTTCGGGAGCGCGTCGGTGAACACGATCGAGCGCGGGTACTTGTAGGGCGCGATCGCTGCCTTCACGTGCTCCTGCAACGCCACGATCGTCTCGTCGCTGGGCGGAACGCCTTCGGCGAGCACCACGTGCGCTTGCACGACCTGGCCACGCGCCTCGTCGGCAATGCCGATGACAGCGCACTCGACCACGAAGGCATGTGACAGCAGCGTTGCCTCCACCTCGGGGCCGGCGATGTTGTAGCCCGACGAGATGATCATGTCGTCCGAGCGTGCGGCGAAGTGGAAGTAGCCGTCGTCGTCCTGCAGAAACGAGTCGCCGGTCAGGTTCCACCCGTCGCGCACATAGTTCAGCTGACGATCGTCGGCCAGATATCGACACCCGGTCGGCCCGCGCACTGCCAGACGGCCGACGGTGTTGCGCGGCACCTCGTGCATGTCGTCGTCGACGACCTTGGCTTGGTATCCGCGCACCGGTGTGCCAGTGCATGCAGGCTTGCTGTCGCCGAAGCGGTTCGAGATGAAGATGTGCAGCATCTCGGTGGCGCCGATGCCGTCCAGCATCGGCTTGCCGGTCTTCTGCATCCATGCGTCGTAGACCGGAGCCGGCAACGTCTCGCCTGCCGACACGGCGGCGCGCAGCGACGACAGATCGGCGCCTTCATCCATCGCCGCCAGCATGGCTCGGTAGGCGGTGGGTGCCGTGAAGCACACGGTCGCCTTGTAGGTCTGGATGATCTCGATCATGTTTGGCGGCGATGCGTTCTCGAGCAGTGTGGCGGAGGCGCCGAAGCGCAGTGGGAACACCGCAAGCCCGCCGAGCCCAAAGGTGAACGCCAGTGGGGGCGAGCCCACGAACACATCGTCGGGCGTCACCGCCAAGATGTCGTTCGCGTACCCGTCGGCGATGATCAACAGGTCGCGATGAAAGTGCATCGTCGCCTTCGGCTGACCTGTGGTTCCCGACGTGAAGCCCAGCAGCGCGACGTCGTCGCGGCCGGTGCGCACTGCCTCGTAAACGACCGACTTGTTCAGCGCCACGCGATCGAGCTCGGCGTCGTGATTTGCGGTGCCGTCGAAGCCGATCACCTTGGTCAGGAACCGGCTCTCTTTCGCACAGGCCACCATCTCATCCATCAATCGTGTGTCGCACAGGGCGATCGTGACTTCGGCCTTGTCGACGATCTGCGCCAGCTCGCCCGCACGCAGCATGGGCATGGTGTTCACGACGACCGCACCGGCCTTGGTGGCTGCCAACCAACACGCGACCATCGCCGGATTGTTGGCACTGCGGATCAGCACGCGATGCCCCGGTTGCACGCCGTAATCCTCGGTCAGCGCGTGCGCCAGCCGGTTGGTCCAATCAGACAACTCCTTGTAGGTGCGTCGCCGACCGTTGCCGATGAGCGCGGTGTGATCGCCAAGACCCTGCTGCACCAACCGATCAGTCAGCTCGACCGCTGCGTTCAGGTACTCGGGGTAGTCGAAGCCATCCAGCAACAGCTCGGGACATTGCTCGGGCGGCGGCAGGTTGTCGCGCGCGAACGTGTCGACATGCGCCGTCGGGCCCAGCTTCACTGCGAGATCACCGCCGTGGCTTCGATCTCGACCTTTGCCCGTGCCTCGACCAGCGCCACCACTTGCACCAGCGCCATCGCCGGGAAGTGCTTGCCGATGACCTCGCGGTAGACGGCGCCCATCTCTGCAAGTCGCGACACGTACTCGTCGCGATCGGTCACGTACCACGTCAGTCGCACCAGGTGTTCGGGCCCGGCATCGGCTTCGGCCAACACCTCGACGATGTTGCGCAACGCTTGCGCGACCTGATCGATGAAGTCGTCGCTCTCGAACTCTTGCTGCCCGTTCCAGCCGATCATCCCTCCCAGGAACAGCATGCGTCCCGACGCGGCAACGCCGTTCGAGTAGCCGCGGGCCGGCTTCCAACCGGCGGGGTTCAGGAATTGGTGCGGGCCCATCAGTTGCCCTCGAACACAGGCTTGTCGTGGGCCACGAAGGCGCGATATGCCCGTTCGAAATCGGCGGTCTGCATGCAGATGGCCTGAGCCTGTGCCTCGGCCTCGATGGCCTGTTCCAACCCCATGTTCCACTCTTGGTTCAGCTGTGTCTTGGTGATGCCGTGGGCGAACGTCGGTCCGTCGGCCAGACGTCTGGCCAGCGCCCGCGCCCGTTCCTCGAGTTGGTCGGCAGGATGCAGCGCGTTGAAGAAGCCCCATCGTTCGCCCTCGGGTGCGCTCATCGATCGGCCGGTGTACAGCAGTTCGGCGGCTCGTCCCTGCCCGATGATGCGCGGCAGCATCGCGCAGGCGCCCATGTCGCAGCCCGCCAGACCGACACGCGTGAACAGAAATGCAGTGCTGGCCTCGGGCGTGGCGATGCGCATGTCCGATGCCATCGCGATGATGGCGCCGGCGCCGACACACACCCCATCGACGGCCGAGATGATCGGCCTGCCGCAGCCGATCATTGCCTTCACCAGATCACCGGTCATGCGCGTGAACCGCAGCAGTTCCTTCATGTCCATGCCGACCAGCGGCCCGATGATCTCGTGGACATCGCCGCCCGAACAGAAGTTGCCGCCGTTCGGTGCGATGACGACGACGCTCACGTCAACGGCATCGACCAGGCCGCGGAACATGTCGCGCAGCTCGGCATAGCTCTCGAACGTCAACGGGTTCTTGCGCTCGGGTCGATTCAGCCGAACCGTCGCGATGCCGTTGTCGACCTGGAACAGGAAGTGCTGCGGTTGCAGATCAGCCATCGTTGTCATGCGTGGTTCCCTTTCGCCCGGGTGGCTTGCGCAGTCATGCGTTGTAGAACGGCGTCGAGCGCGTCGAGATCTTTCCTCGACACGCCGGAGAACAATGAGTCGACCTGTGCTTCGTGATCGATGGCAAGTTGTTCGAAATGTCGCCGGCCCGCTTCGGTCAGCGCCACGTGCACCACGCGCCGGTCTGCGGCCGACTGCCGGCGCACCACCAGCCCGTCGAGCTCCAACCGATCGACCACCGTGGTCGTGTTGCCGTTCGAGACCAGCAGCATGCGCGACAACTCGGTCATGGTCAGGGTCATGGCCAGGTCGCCGTCGGCGCGGTGCAGCGCAGCCATCACGTCGAAGCGAGGCAATGTGGACCCGTGTTCGACGCGCAAGAACTCGCGCAGCTGTGCCTCGGTCAGTCGGGTGACGCGTAGCAGGCGGATCCACAACCGCAAGCGGCGCTTCGACAGCGGGTCGGTCACAGCTCGCCTCCGGCGATGGCGATCGCCTGTCCGTTGATCGCATCCGACCCGGGGCCACACAGCCACAGTGCCGCGGCGGTGACCTCGGCCGGTTCGATCAGGCGGCCCTGCGGGTTCACGCGGGTCAGTGCCTTCAACGCGTCGGCCTGACTGCGACCGGTGGTCTCGACGATGTTGGCGATGGTTCGCTCGGTCATCTCGGTGTCCAAGTAACCAGGACACAGCGCGTTCGCGGTGATGCCGGTGCGGGCTACCTCCAGCGCGATCGCACGAGTCAGGCCGACGGCGCCGTGCTTGGCGGCCGTGTATGCCGAGACATACGCGTACCCCTTCAAGCCGGCGGTCGAGGCGATGGTGATCAGCCGACCCCACGGGCGCCCGTCCATCTGGCGGAGCCCCTCGCGCAGCGTGAGGAACGCACCCGTGAGGTTGACGGCCAGCATCTGCTGCCACAGGTCCAGACTGGTGCGCGCGAGCGGGGCGCTGGCGCCCCCACCGGCATTGGCGATGACGATGTCCACCGGGCCGGCCTGTGCAAACACACGCGCCACGTCGGCCTGGTCGGTGACATCGCCCACGATCGCAGTGATGCGCGCATCGCCGGATGCCACCACATCCAGCGGCTCGCTTCGGCGGCCGACGATCATTACCTGCGCGCCCGCCGCGGCAAAGCCGCGCGCCATGTGGGCGCCGACACCCGTGCCGCCCCCGGTGATCAGGACTCGTCGGGTGTCCATTGTCATTGTGGGGATGTCATTGCGCTGGTGGTCATTGCGGGGATGGTCATGCGCGGACGGCCTCCTGCGCTCGTTGGGCCAGCCTGATTGCTTGGTCGCGTCCGGGCAGATACGGCAGCGGCCATGCCACGTCGGCGTCACCCATCGCCAGACCGGC